>JABAZL010000011.1 GCA_018608425.1 Flavobacteriaceae bacterium | reverse complement strand
AAGAAGGTGCTGCTGTTAAGAAGCGTTTAGATACGCACAAAATGGCAGAAGCAAACAAGGCCTTTTCACATTTTAGATTCTAAACGTAAACAACAACTACTGATACATTTATCATGGCAAGAGATTTAAAATTTACTAGAAACATTGGGATTGCTGCGCATATTGATGCTGGTAAAACCACGACTACAGAACGTGTATTATTTTACACGGGTGTAAGTCACAAAATAGGTGAAGTGCACGATGGTGCTGCAACTATGGACTGGATGGAGCAAGAGCAAGAACGTGGTATTACCATTACTTCTGCTGCTACTACCTGTACCTGGAACTTCCCAACCGAACAAGGGGAACCTCTTGACGAAACAAAACCATACCACTTTAATATTATTGATACTCCCGGCCACGTAGATTTTACTGTGGAGGTAAACCGATCCCTTCGTGTACTCGATGGATTGGTGTTTTTGTTTTCAGCAGTTGATGGTGTTGAGCCACAATCTGAAACCAACTGGAGATTAGCCGATAACTACAAAGTACCTCGTATTGGTTTTGTAAACAAAATGGACCGTCAGGGATCGAATTTCCTTGGTGTGTGTAACCAGGTAAAAGACATGTTGAAGTCGAATGCAGTTCCAATTGTATTGAACATTGGAGATGAAGAAGACTTTAGAGGAATTGTTGATTTAGTTAAAAACCGTGCGATTGTTTGGCATGACGATAACTTTGGATCTACGTTTGACGTAGTAGACATTCCAGATGATATGAAAGAAGAAGCCAGAAAATACAGAGCACTACTTATTGAAGAAGTTGCTGGGTATGACGAAAACCTTCTTGAGAAATTCATGGAAGATGAAAATTCAATTACAGAAGACGAAGTGCACGCAGCATTGAGAGCAGCAGTAATGGATATGTCGATCATTCCAATGGTTTGTGGTTCTGCCTTCAAAAACAAAGGAGTTCAATTTCTTTTAGATGCTGTATGTCGTTATTTACCTTCACCAGAAGATAAAGAAGCGATTATAGGCACTGATCCAGATACGGGTGAAGAAATTTCAAGAACCCCTTCAGTTGACGATCCTTTTGCTGCATTGGCTTTCAAAATTGCTACTGACCCATTCGTAGGTCGTTTGGCTTTTTTCCGTGCATATTCTGGTCGTTTAGATGCTGGTTCTTATGTATTGAATAACCGTTCAGGAAAAAAAGAACGTATTTCTCGTATTTACCAAATGCATTCTAATAAACAAAACTCGATCGATTATATCGAAGCTGGAGATATTGGTGCAGCTGTTGGATTCAAATCCATCAAAACTGGAGATACTTTATCAGCAGAGAAGAGCCCAATTGTTTTGGAGTCTATGGATTTCCCAGACCCAGTAATTGGAATCGCTGTTGAGCCAAAAACAAAAGCAGATGTAGATAAGTTAGGAATGGCTTTGGCTAAACTAGCAGAAGAAGATCCTACGTTCCAAGTAAAAACAGATGAGGCTTCTGGCCAAACTATTATTTCTGGAATGGGAGAACTTCACTTAGATATTATTGTTGATCGCTTACGCAGAGAATTCAAAGTTGAAGTGAACCAAGGTCAGCCACAAGTTGAGTACAAGGAAGCTTTGACTCAAACTGCTGATCACCGTGAGGTTTACAAAAAACAATCGGGTGGACGTGGTAAGTTTGCAGATATCGTATTTACTATCGAACCAGCCGAAGAGGGTAAAACTGGACTTGAGTTTGTGAATCAAATCAAAGGTGGTAACGTTCCTAAGGAATATGTACCAGCTGTTGAGAAAGGATTTAGAGATTCGATGATAAATGGACCTTTAGCCGGATTCGAAGTTGATGCAATGAAAATTACATTAAAGGACGGTTCTTTCCACCCTGTGGATTCAGATTCACTTTCCTTTGAGTTAGCAGCTAGAATGGGCTTTAAAGCTTCAGCAAAAGCAGCGAAAGCTGTAATTCTGGAGCCAATCATGAAAGTTGAAGTATTGACTCCCGAAGAAAACATGGGAGATATTGTAGGGGATCTTAACAAACGTCGTGGCCAAGTAAATGCCATGGATGATCGTGCAGGTTCTAAAGTTGTTAAAGCTTTAGTGCCCTTATCAGAAATGTTTGGTTATGTAACCTCATTAAGAACATTATCTTCTGGTAGAGCAACTTCTACAATGGAATTTTCACACTACGAAGCAACACCTGCTAACATCTCAATGGATGTGATCGCGGAAGTTAAAGGTCAAAAATCTTAAATCATTAGTACGATGAGTCAAAAAATTAGAATTAAATTAAAGTCTTACGATTACAACTTAGTAGATAAGTCTGCTGATAAAATCGTAAAAACAGTAAAAACTACTGGTGCTGTAGTAACGGGTCCTATTCCATTACCAACACACAAAAAAATCTTTACTGTATTACGTTCTCCTCACGTTAACAAGAAATCAAGAGAGCAATTTCAATTGTGTTCTTACAAACGTTTGTTGGACATCTACAGTTCATCTTCAAAAACAATTGATGCTTTAATGAAGCTTGAATTGCCTAGTGGAGTAGAAGTAGAGATCAAAGTTTAAGTATACGCCTTACAGAGTACGAGTAAAACATAAATCATTAATTAATTAAATAATCATATGTCTGGGTTAATAGGAAAGAAAATCGGTATGACCAGCCTCTTTGACGAGCAAGGAAAAAACATTCCTTGTACCGTTATTGAGCTAGGACCATGCGTGGTTACCCAAGTCAGAACCGAAGAGGTTGACGGGTATAGCGCTCTTCAACTTGGTTTCGATGACAAGGCAGAAAAGAGAGCAACTAACGCTGCTCTTGGGCACTTCAAAAAGGCCAACACTGTACCTAAAAAGAAAGTCGTTGAATTCCAAGATTTTGAAGAAGAGTACAAATTAGGTGACACACTCACAGTGGAGCTTTTTAAAGAAGGTGAATTTGTTGATGTATCAGGAACATCTAAAGGTAAAGGTTTCCAAGGGGTTGTAAAACGTCACGGATTTGCAGGAGTAGGTCAAGCGACCCACGGTCAGCATAACCGTCTACGTGCACCGGGATCAATTGGAGCAGCTTCTTATCCTGCGCGTGTATTCAAAGGAATGCGCATGGCAGGTCAAATGGGAACTGACAAAGTTAAAGTACAGAACTTAAAAGTGTTAAAAGTAGTGGCTGAAAAGAACCTACTTGTTGTAAAAGGAGCAGTTCCTGGTCACACAAACGCTTACGTAATCGTTGAGAAATAATGGAAGTAGCTGTAGTAGACATTCAAGGAAAAAAAACAGGTCGGAAAGTTCAACTTTCAGAAACTGTTTTCGGTATTGAGCCTAACACACACGCAGTTTATTTAGATGTGAAATCACACCTAGCAAACAAACGTCAAGGGACTCACAAAGCCAAAGAACGTGGAGAAATCAAAGGAAGTACACGTAAAATCAAAAAACAAAAAGGAACCGGTACAGCTCGTGCAGGGTCTATAAAGAATCCACTCTTTCGAGGTGGAGGTCGTGTTTTTGGTCCTCGTCCCCGCGATTATAGCCAAAAAGTAAATAAGAAAGTTAAACGTCTAGCGCGTAAATCTGCCCTGAGTATCAAGGCACAAGAAAACGCTATCATCGTTTTAGAAGACTTTCAATTTGACACAGCAAAAACTGCAAACTACCTTACTGTTTTAAAGTCTTTAGGATTAGAAAACAAAAAGTCAGTAGTAGTGTTGGCTGAGCCAAATAAAAATGTATATTTGTCATCGCGCAATATAAAACATTCGCAAGCTATAACTAGCTCAGAATTAAACACTTACAAAATAGTTAACACCAACAGTTTGGTTTTATTTGAAAGTGCAGTTGCCGGAATAGAAACCCTTTTGAACAAAGCATAGCGTTATGAGTATTTTAATCAAGCCTATCATTACCGAGAAAGCAACAGCAGATAGCGAAATGAATAATTGCTATACGTTTCTTGTAACACCAACCTCTAATAAGGTTGAAATCAAGAAAGCAGTAGAAGCAACTTACGGAGTTTCTGTAGAAAAAGTAAGAACCTTGCGATATGGTGCAGAGCGTAAAACGCGCTACACTAAGACAGGTCTACAAAAAGGAAAAACGAATAGTACCAAGAAAGCGATCATTCAGGTTGCAGATGGGGATACTATTGATTTTTATAGTAATCTTTAACAGCGTCACATGTCAGTTAGAAAATTAAAACCGATAACACCCGCCCAGCGTTTTAGAGTAGTAAATGGATTTGACGCTATTACTACTGATAAGCCGGAGAAGAGTTTGTTGGCTCCTAAGAAGCGTAGTGGAGGTAGAAACAACACAGGTAAAATGACCATGCGCCATGTAGGTGGAGGTCATAAGAAACGATATCGTATCATCGATTTCAAACGTAACAAATTTGATGTTGCCGCTGAAGTATTATCGATTGAATACGATCCGAACCGTACTTCGTTTATTGCACTTGTGCAATACACAGACGGCGAGAAGCGATACATCATCGCTCAAAATGGTCTTCAAGTAGGACAGCACGTTCTCTCAGGTGCATCAGTAGCTCCTGAAGTAGGTAACGCACTTCCTTTATCTTCAATTCCATTGGGTACAATCATTTCTTGTATAGAATTGCGTCCAGAAGCTGGAGCTAGTATCGCACGTAGTGCAGGTTCTTTTGCTCAGTTAATGGCACGTGATGGTAAATACGCAACGGTAAAATTACCGTCCGGCGAAACACGATTGATCTTAGTAACATGTATGGCTACAATTGGAGCTGTATCGAACTCAGATCATCAATTACTTGTTTCAGGTAAAGCCGGTCGTTCTCGTTGGTTAGGTCGTCGTCCAAGAACTAGACCAGTAGCAATGAACCCTGTCGATCACCCAATGGGTGGTGGTGAAGGCCGTGCATCTGGAGGACACCCACGTAACCGTAATGGTATTCCTGCTAAAGGATTCCGTACGCGTTCCAAGACAAAAGCGAGTAGTAAATTCATTATCGAACGTAGAAAAAAATAAACAACTATGGCACGTTCATTAAAAAAAGGACCCTTTGTACACCACAGCCTTGAAAAAAAGGTAGTGGCCAATGTTGAGTCAAACAGTAAATCAGTGATTAAAACGTGGTCTCGTGCTTCGTTAATTACTCCTGACTTTGTAGGACAAACAATTGCAGTGCACAACGGAAGACAATTTATTCCTGTATACGTTACAGAGAATATGGTAGGACATAAACTAGGCGAATTTTCACCAACACGATCGTATCGTGGTCACGGTGGAGCCAAAAATAAAGGTAAAAAATAATAGCTCATGGGAAATCGTAAAAGACTAGCAGCAGAAGCTATAAAAGAAGCGAAAAAATCGCTCGCCTTTGCTAAGCTAAATAACTGTCCAACATCACCACGAAAAATGCGCCTTGTTGCGGATTTAGTTCGAGGAGAAGAAGTAAACAAAGCACTTGCTATTTTGAAATTCAATCCTAAAGAAGCTTCTCGTAGATTAGAGAAATTACTTCTATCAGCTTTAACCAACTGGCAAGCTAAAAATGAGGAAGGCGATATCGAAAAAGCAGCTCTTTTTGTAAAAGAAATCCGTGTAGACGGTGGAAGTATGTTGAAAAGACTACGTCCAGCACCACAAGGAAGAGCACACCGAATTCGCAAGCGTTCGAATCATGTGACTTTAGTTTTAGGATCAAACAATTTAGACAACTAATATGGGACAAAAAACTAACCCAATAGGAATACGTTTAGGAATCATCCGCGGATGGGACTCAAACTGGTACGGTGGAAATGATTACGGTGACAAGATCGCTGAAGATTATAAAATCCGTAAGTACATTCATGCACGTTTAGCGAAAGCAAGTGTATCGAACGTAATCATCGAGCGTACGCTCAAGTTGATTACTGTAACGATCACTACAGCACGTCCAGGGATTATCATTGGAAAAGCTGGCCAAGAAGTTGACAAATTGAAAGAAGAGTTGAAAAAAATTACCGCTAAGGAAATTCAAATCAACATTTTCGAAATCAAACGTCCAGAACTTGATGCTCGTTTAGTAGGAGCAAGTATTGCTCGTCAAATCGAAGGTCGTATTTCTTACAGAAGAGCGATTAAGATGGCTATTTCAGCAGCAATGCGTATGAATTCTGAAGGAATAAAAATTCAAATCTCAGGTCGTTTAAACGGCGCAGAGATGGCTCGTGCAGAAACCTATAAAGATGGTCGTATTCCATTATCTACTTTTAGAGCAGATATCGATTACGCACTAGTTGAAGCACATACTACTTACGGTAGATTGGGTATAAAAGTTTGGATCATGAAAGGAGAGGTATATGGAAAGCGTGAGTTATCCCCTCTAGTTGGAATGTCTAAGAAAACCAATACGCCAGGTGGAGCTAAGAACAACAATTCACGTCAACGACGCAGAAAATAATAGAATAAGTAATTAAGTAGGTAAACATGTTACAACCTAAAAGAACAAAATTCCGTAAAGCTCAAAAAGGCCGAATGAAAGGTCTTTCGCAAAGAGGAAACCAGCTTTCAAATGGAATGTTTGGTATCAAGTCGCTTGATGCTAAATTCATCACTTCCCGTCAAATCGAAGCTGCACGTATCGCTGCAACTCGTTATATGAAACGTGAAGGCCAGCTATGGATCAAAATATTTCCGGATAAGCCTATTACCAAGAAACCATTAGAAGTACGTATGGGTAAAGGTAAAGGAGCTCCAGAATATTTCGTTGCAGTTGTGAAACCAGGACGAGTTTTATTTGAAATATCGGGTGTACCACACGATGTTGCCAAAGAAGCACTTCGACTTGCAGCACAGAAATTGCCTGTCAAAACTAAATATATCGTTGCTCGAGATTTTCAAGCTTAATACAGCGAACGCATTATGAAACAATCTGAAATAAAAAACCTTTCTTTAGAGGACTTAAGAGACAAACTAGTAGAGAGTCAAAAACAATTGACCGACATGCGTATGGCGCATGCCATTACTCCACTAGAGAATCCATTGCAGCTTAGAGATGCCCGCAAGGTAGTGGCACGTATCCTTACTGCTATAACCGAAAGAGAACAAGAAAGTTTAGTAGAAAATGGAAAATAGAAATCTAAGAAAAGAACGAATTGGTGTTGTAACCAGTAACAAAATGGAGAAATCTATTGTAGTTGCTGAGGTCAAAAGAGTGAAGCACCCCATGTATGGTAAATTCGTTTTGAAGACCAAAAAATATGTTGCACAAGATGATACAAACGATTGCAACATCGGTGATACCGTTAAAATCATGGAAACTCGACCTTTGAGTAAATCAAAGTGCTGGAGACTTGTAGAAATATTAGAAAGAGCTAAGTAAGATGTTACAGCAAGAATCAAGGTTAAAGGTAGCCGATAATACTGGAGCCAAAGAAGTACTAACAATACGTGTACTTGGTGGAACCAAAAGAAGATATGCTTCTCTTGGAGATAAAATTGTAGTAACAGTGAAAGAGGCTTCGCCTTCTGGTACTGTGAAAAAAGGACAGGTTGCTACTGCAGTTGTAGTAAGAACCACCAAAGAAGTTCGTAGAGCTGATGGATCATATATCCGTTTTGACGATAACGCTTGTGTGTTATTGAATCCAACAGGAGAAATGATTGGAACACGTGTATTCGGCCCTGTGGCTCGTGAATTACGTGACAAGCAGTTTATGAAGATTGTTTCACTAGCACCTGAGGTGCTTTAAGTTTCAAGATCATGAATAAAATTAAAATCAAAAAAGGAGATAAAGTTCGTGTCATCGCTGGTTCAAATAAAGGATCAGAAGGTGTTGTAACAAAAGTGTTACGCGAAAAAAACAAAGCCATTGTCGAAGGTGTTAATCTTGTAAAGAAACACGCCAAGCCAAGTGCAGAGAATCCTCAAGGTGGAATCCAAGAAATGGAAGCACCAATGCAAATTTCAAACCTTACTTTATTAACTGCAGATGGTCAAGCTACACGTGTAGGTTACCGTATGGAGGGAGATCAAAAAGTAAGATTTTCGAAAAAATCTAATGAAGTAATTTAGTTATGAGCTATCAACCAAGACTAAAACAAGAATTTAACGATCGTATCGTTAGTGCCCTAACCGAGGAGTTTGGGTATAAGAACATAATGCAAGTTCCCCACCTAGAGAAAATTATTCTCAGCCGTGGAGTAGGAGCTGCAGTATCGGATAAGAAATTAATCGACTACGCAGTAGACGAGTTAACAAACATCACAGGACAAAAAGCTGTCTCTACTATTTCTAAGAAGGATGTCGCTTCTTTTAAATTACGTAAGGGTATGCCCATTGGTGCTAAAGTTACCCTTAGAGGTGAACGTATGTACGAATTCCTTGACCGTTTGGTAACTGCCGCTCTACCACGTGTACGTGACTTTCAAGGAATAAAAGCTACTGGTTTTGATGGCCGTGGTAACTACAATCTTGGAGTAACGGAGCAAATCATTTTCCCTGAAATTGATATTGACAAAGTAAACAAGATTAACGGTATGGACATTACCTTTGTTACTTCTGCTAATACTGATAAGGAAGCGAAATCATTATTGAACGAATTGGGACTTCCCTTTAAAAAGAACTAGCATGGCTAAAGAATCAATGAAAGCTCGAGAAGTAAAAAGAGCTAAAACTGTTGCAAAATATGCTGAAAAGCGTAAAGCTTTGAAAGAAGCGGGAGACTATGAAGGACTTCAAAAACTCCCAAAAAACGCATCGCCTATTCGCATGCACAATCGTTGTAAATTAACCGGAAGACCGAAAGGATACATGCGTCAGTTTGGACTCTCTAGGGTAACTTTTAGAGAAATGGCCAATAATGGTCTTATTCCCGGTGTAACTAAAGCCAGTTGGTAATCAAATAAGGAAGCTATGTATACAGATCCGTTAGCAGATTTTTTAACAAGAATTCGTAATGCAAGTGCAGCTGGCCACCGAGTGGTGAGCATACCTGCCTCAAAAATAAAGAAAGAGATCACAAAGATTCTTTTCGATCAAGGATATATCCTTAGTTATAAGTTTGAAGAAACTGATAACAACCAAGGAAGTATCAAAATCGCATTGAAATACGATCAAACTACTAAACAACCCGTTATCCAAAAGATTCAGAGAATCAGTACACCCGGTCTACGTAAGTATGCTGGATCAACTGAGCTTCCAAGAATCTTAAATGGTTTGGGCATCTCAATCGTTTCAACTTCTAGTGGTGTAATGACCGGGAAGCAAGCGACGCAAGAGAAAGTAGGTGGTGAGTTATTGTGCTACGTTTATTAAACTATAAAAGAAAAAAAACAATGTCTAGAATTGGTAATAATCCGATCAGTATCACAGCCGGCGTAACGGTAGATATACAAGCAGACAAAGTTGTCGTTAAAGGCAAACTTGGAGAACTTGAGCAAGAGTACGCTGGAGTTACTTTCGAAATGTCAGATGACACCATCGTTGTTAAAAGAAATTCTGAATCCAAAGAGAACAAAGCTAAACACGGTTTATACCGCGCCTTAGTTGCCAACATGATTGAAGGTGTTTCTAAAGGATTTACGAAAGAATTAGAATTGGTAGGTGTAGGATACCGTGCCAGTAATCAAGGTCAAAAATTAGATTTAGCCCTTGGTTTTTCACACAACATCCTTTTGGACATCGCTTCAGAGGTAACCGTTGAAACTATTTCCGAAAAAGGAAAAAATCCAATCATCAAACTAAGTTCGTATGATAAGCAATTAGTTGGTTTTGTTGCCGCTAAAATCAGATCATTTCGTCCGCCAGAGCCTTACAAAGGTAAAGGAGTTAAGTTTGTAGGTGAACAAATAAGAAGAAAAGCAGGTAAATCCGCATAAGACAAAAGCAATGGCGTTAACTAGAGAAAAAAGAAGATTAAGAATTCGCATGCGTATTCGCAAAACCATAAACGGTTCTGCAGCAGCTCCACGTTTATCCGTATTCAGAAGCAATAAAGAGATCTATGCTCAATTGATCGATGATGCTTCGGGTAAAACACTTGCAGCAGCTTCTTCAAGAGATAAGGAAATTAAAAATAGTGATAACAAATCAAACACTGCTGTAGCGGTAGGCAAGCTCATTGCCGAAAAAGCTGCTCAAGCAGGTATCTCAAAGGTCGTTTTTGACCGTGGTGGATACTTGTATCATGGTCGTGTTAAATCTCTGGCTGAGGGTGCGCGTGAAGCTGGACTTAAATTCTAAATAGAAGATGTTACAAAATTATAAAAACGTTGAGCTAGTAAAACCAGGTGGTCTTGATTTAAAAGATCGTCTAGTAGGTGTACAACGTGTTACAAAAGTTACTAAAGGAGGTCGTGCATTTGGTTTTTCTGCCATCGTAGTTGTTGGTGATGAAAACGGAGTTGTAGGACAAGGTCTTGGTAAGTCAAAAGAAGTTGCAGAAGCAATCTCTAAGGCAGTTGAAGATGCTAAGAAAAACTTAGTTCGTATTCCAATTGCTAAAGGAACTGTTCCGCATGAACAAAAAGGGAAATTCGGTGGTGCCCGTGTATTTTTGAAGCCAGCTTCACAAGGTACCGGTGTTATTGCTGGAGGTGCTGTAAGATCCGTATTGGAGGCAGTAGGAGTACACAACGTACTTTCTAAGTCTCAAGGTTCTTCAAACCCTCACAATGTTGTAAAAGCTACTTTTGATGCATTACTTCAATTGAGAAATGCTTCTACAGTTGCAACACAACGTGGAATTTCATTAGATAAAGTATTTAACGGTTAATTTACCTTCAAATGGCTAAAGTAAAAGTAAAACAAGTAAAAAGCAGCATCAAGCGTCTTCAGAATCAGAAGCGTACACTTGCAGCACTAGGTCTTCGTGGAATTGGGAAAGAAGTCATTCATGACGATACCCCAAATATCCTAGGAATGATAAAGAAAGTTGAACATTTAGTTTCCGTTACGGAAGCCTAAACTCAGATTAAAAATGAATTTAAGTAACTTACAACCTGCTTCTGGAGCGGTACAAAAAAATGCGAAGCGTTTAGGACGTGGACAAGGATCTGGTAAAGGTGGTACTGCTGCTCGTGGTCACAAAGGAGCTAAGTCTCGTTCTGGATATTCTAGAAAACTTGGTTTTGAAGGAGGGCAAATGCCTTTACAACGTCGTGTACCTAAGTTTGGTTTCACGAACATCAACCGAAAAGATTACGCTGGAGTTAATTTAGACACTTTACAAGCTCTTGTAGATGCAAAAAGAATTGACGGTTCTATCGCTATGGATCAAATTGTCGAATTCAGACTTGCAACTAAAAACGAACTCGTAAAGATCTTAGGTAGAGGAAAACTTACAAGTCCTCTTAAAGTAACTGCACATAAATTTACAGCTACTGCAAAAGCCGCTATCGAAGCAGCTGGAGGTGAAGCTATAGAATTATAAGCCCGATGAAGAAGTTTATAGAAACTCTTGTTAATATTTATAAAATCGAAGAATTGAGAAATCGAATTGGATTGACTTTGTCTATCCTTTTGATTTATCGTTTAGGAGCTCAAATTGTTCTTCCTGGAATCGATTCTGTACAATTAGCAAGTTTAGCAAGTAGAACAGACGGCGGTGGATTACTCGGTATTTTGAATGCCTTCACTGGAGGTGCCTTCGCTAATGCTTCTATCTTTGCTCTAGGAATTATGCCTTATATATCGGCTTCTATTGTTGTTCAGTTAATGGGAATTGCTATTCCTTATTTACAGAAACTTCAAAAAGAAGGTGAAAGTGGTCGTAAGACAATCAACCAAATTACTCGATGGTTAACCATTGGAATTTGTATTGTTCAAGCTCCTGCTTACTTATTCGGACTGAGTGCTCTTGGAGTACCCGATTCGGCATTTGTTATAGGTAAAGGCCCATTATTCATGTTTTCATCAATTTCAATCTTAGTTACAGGTACAATTTTTGCCATGTGGTTAGGGGAAAAGATTACAGATAAAGGAATTGGTAATGGTATATCACTACTTATTATGGTAGGTATCATTGCAACCCTTCCCTTGTCTTTCGCTCAAGAATTTGTTTCTAGAGTATCAGAAAACAATGGTGGATTGATGATGATTTTAATTGAAATGATCCTTTGGGTTGTTGTTATCTTATTATCGATCTTATTGGTTATGGCTGTTCGCCAGATACCAGTTCAATACGCTCGAAGAACAGCAGGCGGATCTAATGATCAAGCTGCAGTAGGTTCAAGACAGTATATTCCATTAAAACTAAATGCTTCTGGTGTAATGCCAATTATCTTTGCACAAGCCCTTATGTTTGCTCCAGCTTATGTTGGTGGACTTATGGGAGACAGCGATGTTGGTGTTTGGATGCAAGCAAATTTTTCAGATATTTTTGGGTTGTGGTATAACGTTGTATTTGCACTATTGATTATCATCTTTACGTACTTCTACACTGCGATTACTGTACCAACGAACAAAATGTCAGACGATCTTAAAAGAAGTGGTGGTTTTGTCCCTGGGATTCGTCCTGGTAACGAAACAAGCGACTTTTTGGATAATGTAATGTCACACATTACTTTTCCAGGATCATTGTTCTTAGCTGGTTTAGCAGTATTTCCTGCTATCGTTGTTAAGCTTATCGGTATGCAACAAGGTTGGGCTTTGTTTTATGGTGGAACTTCACTACTTATTATGGTAGGTGTAGCTATTGATACCATTCAACAAGTCAATTCTTATTTATTAAATCGTCATTATGATGGTCTAATGAAATCAGGTAACAATCGTAAAAACGCAGCGCAGTAAGTTATGGCAAAACAAGCGGCAATAGAACAAGAAGGATCAATCATAGAGGCACTCTCTAATGCAATGTTCCGTGTAGAATTAGAAAATGGACACGTGGTGACAGCACATATCTCTGGAAAAATGCGTTTGCATTATATTAAGTTATTACCTGGAGATAAAGTAAAGTTAGAAATGAGTCCTTACGATCTTACGAAAGCAAGGATTACATATAGATTTTAATATAAACAACAGATGAAAGTAAGAGCATCAATTAAGAAAAGAAGCGCCGAATGCAAGATAGTTCGCAGAAAAGGTCGACTTTATGTTATTAATAAAAAGAATCCTAGATTTAAACAAAGACAAGGATAAATTATGGCTAGAATATCAGGAGTAGACATCCCTAAGCAGAAACGTGGCGTAATCGCTTTGACCTATATCTTTGGAGTAGGAAGAAGTAGAGCCGAAGAGATTTTAGCAGCAGCTAAAGTAAGTGAAGACAAGAAGGTAGCTGATTGGTCTGATGAAGAAACCGGAGCAATTCGTGAAGCTGTTGCAGCTTTTAAAATTGAAGGTGAATTACGTTCAGAAATTCAATTGAACATCAAACGATTGATGGATATTGGATGTTACAGAGGAATTCGTCACAGATCTGGACTTCCTTTAAGAGGACAACGCACGAAGAACAATTCACGTACACGTAAAGGAAAACGTAAAACAGTTGCTAACAAAAAGAAAGCAACTAAATAATCTTTGACAATGGCTAAAACAGCAACCAAAAAAAGAAAAGTAATAGTTGAATCAGTTGGACAAGCGCATATAACAGCTTCCTTCAACAACATTATTGTGTCATTGACCAACCTTAAGGGAGAAGTTATCTCTTGGTCATCAGCAGGAAAAATGGGATTCAGAGGATCAAAGAAAAACACTCCTTACGCTGCTCAAACAGCTGCTGAAGATTGTGCTAAAGTTGCACAAGAAGCAGGTTTGCGTCAAGTGAAAGTTTATGTAAAAGGCCCTGGAAACGGAAGAGAATCTGCGATCAGAACCTTACATAACAATGGAATTGAAGTTACTGAGATCATCGACGTAACTCCATTACCACACAACGGATGTCGTCCTCCAAAAAGACGTAGAGTATAATTAATTATCAATCTGCAGAGGAATTTGTGTTATCGAAGGAGTTAGACCTTAATTCATAACACCCACTGTTTAAAAACCAATCTAATGGCAAGATATACCGGTCCAAAAACTAAAATCGCAAGAAAATTTGGGGAACCAATTTTCGGCGCTGACAAATCGTTTGAAAAACGTAACTATCCTCCAGGACAACACGGGAATACCCGTCGTCGTGGGAAAAAGTCAGAATATGCTGTCCAACTAATGGAAAAGCAAAAAGCAAAATTTTCTTATGGAATTTTGGAACGTCAGTTCCGTATTCTTTTTGAACGTGCTAACCGTAGTAAAGGTGTTACAGGTGAAGTTCTTCTTCAACTTTGTGAGTCTCGTTTAGACAATGTAGTATACCGTTTAGGAATTGCTCCAACACGTAGTGCTGCACGTCAACTTGTTTCTCACCGTCACATTACTGTAAACGGTACTTTAATTAATATTGCATCTGCACATATCAAGCCGGGTGATGTAATTGGAGTTCGTGAAAAGTCAAAATCTTTATCTACAATAACACATTCATTAGAGCGTAACTCTTCTGTATACGAATGGTTAACTTGGAATAACGCAACCCTTGAAGGTACTTTTGTTTCAACTCCACTTCGTCTTCAAATTCCTGAGAACATCAAGGAGCAATTGATCGTAGAATTATACTCTAAATAATAACCACTAAAGTTTATACTTATGGCTATACTAAATTTTCAAAAACCCGATAAAGTAATCATGATCGATTCCTCTGAATTCGAAGGTAAATTCGAATTCCGTCCTCTTGAACCAGGATATGGATTGACCATTGGTAACGCTTTGCGAAGAGTATTGCTCTCTTCACTAGAAGGGTTTGCAATTACTTCTGTTAAAATTGATAACATCGATCACGAATTTTCTACTATTCCTGGAATTGTAGAAGATGTAACCGAAATTATTCTTAACCTCAAGCAAGTTCGTTTCAAGCGTCAAATCGAAGATTTGGATCACGAAAAAGTAACGATCGCTATTGGAGGTCAAGATCAACTTAAAGCGGCTGATTTTCAGAAATTCATTTCTGGCTTCCAGGTTTTAAATCCTGACCACGTTATCTGTAACTTAGAGAAAAGTGTTCAATTGAACATGGAGCTTACGATCGAAAAAGGTCGTGGTTATGTTCCTGCTGAAGAGAACAAAAAATCAAATGCAGAATTAGGTACTATCGCAATCGATTCGATCTATACTCCAGTGAAGAATGTAAAATTCAGCATTGAAAACTTCAGAGTTGAACAAAAAACAGATTACGAAAAATTAGTTTTCGAAATCTTAACTGACGGTTCTATTCATCCTAAAGATGCATTAACGGAAGCAGCTAAAACACTTATTCACCACTTCTTGTTATTCTCTGATGAGCGTATCACACTTGAAGCTGATGAAATTGCTCAAGCTGAAACCTACGATGAGGAATCATTACACATGCGTCAGTTGTTGAAAACAAAATTAATCGACATGGACCTTTCTGTTCGTGCATTAAACTGTTTGAAAGCAGCAGAAGTAGATACACTTGGAGATCTAGTGTCCTACAACAAAAACGACCTGATGAAGTTCAGAAACTTTGGTAAGAAATCTCTTACTGAATTAGACGAGCTCGTAGCTCTTAAGGGCCTTACCTTCGGTATGAACCTTGCGAAGTACAAATTAGATAAAGACTAACCGACATTTTTATATAAAGTAAAATGAGACACGGAAAAAAAGTAATGCATTTAGGGAGAAAAACTGCCCATCGTAAGTCTATGCTCGCCAATATGGCATGTTCATTAATTGAACACAAAAGAATCAATACTACGGTAACTAAAGCGAAAGCTTTAAAACAATTTATCGAGCCATTGGTTACAAAATCAAAAGATGATACTACGCACAACCGTAGAACTACTTTTAGATACCTAAGAAATAAAGATGCAGTTTCTATGTTGTTCCGCGACGTGGCACCAAAAGTTGGTGACCGTCCAGGAGGATATACACGTATCATCAAATTAGGTAACCGTTTAGGAGATAACGCTGATATGGCCATGATTGAATTGGTTGATTTCAACGATGTATACTCTAATACGGAAGAAACAGCTAAGAAAACAACACGTAGAAGTAGAGCTAAAAAGCCTACCGCTGATGCTCCTGTAGTAGAAGCAGCTACCGAAGTAACTGAAACTCCAGATGCTCCTGCAGCGGAAGAGAAAAGTGAAGAGTAGATGTGTTAATAATTACTAATTATTTCAAAGGATAAACAGTTACTGTTTATCCTTTTTTTATGTTTATTTGTAAAAAATTTTGACCCTTTATGAAGTATCAAAAAAGAAATGAAGCTATTGTATTGCTAGCAGATGGAACTACTTTTTTCGGAAAGTCAATTGGAATTGAAGGAAGTGCTTTTGGTGAAATTTGTTTTAATACAGGAATGACAGGTTACCAAGAAATATTTACTGACCCTTCGTACTTTGGTCAATTGATGGTTACTGCAAACGCTCATATAGGTAACTACGGAACAACGCCAATAGATAACCAATCCGAAACCATTAAGATTGCAGGTTTAATATGCAAAAACTTTAGTTTTCAACACACAAGACCCATTGGTACACAAGATCTTTTGGATTATTTTAAAGATCAGAATGTTGTCGCTATATCTGATGTAGACACACGAGCTTTGGTTCGTTACATTCGAGACAATGGCGCTATGAATGCAGTTGTAACTACGGAAGTCGATCGAATTGAAGAGTTAACAAAACAATTAGCAGCTCAACCTTCTATGGTTGGCCTTGAATTGGCATCTAAAGTTTCAACTAAGGAACCCTATTTTTATGGAAATCCAGACGCAACCTACAAAGTTGCAGCAGTAGATTTAGGCGTTAAGAAAAGCATCCTAGACAATCTCGTTCTACAAGATGTGTACGTAAAAGTATTTCCTTTTGATGCTACTTTTGAAGCATTAGAAGCATGGAGTCCTGATGGTTATTTCTTGTCTAACGGTCCTGGAGATCCAGAGCCATTGGTTCAAGCCCAAGCCCTCGCAAAAGAAATCATCAAACGCGATTTGCCTTTGTTTGGAATTTGCTTAGGTCATCAAGTAATAGCGATTGCAAATGGCATATCGACCTTTAAAATGTTCAACGGGCACAGAGGTATAAACCACCCTGTACTGAATATAGAAACAGGAAAAGGAGAAATTACTTCGCAAAACCATGGTTTTGCAGTCAATAAAGAAGAGGCAGAACAACATCCCAATGTCGAAGTTTCTCACGTTCATTTGAACGATAAGACAGTTGCAGGACTTAAAATGAATAATAAGAAATGCTTTTCGGTACAATATCACCCCGAAGCCTCCCCTGGTCCAAACGATTCCAAGTATTTATTCAGTAATTTCGTGAAAAATTTTAAATCAAAAAACATATAAATATGAGTATCATTATCAGAGTACACGCAAGACAAATCCTTGATTCTAGAGGAAACCCAACAGTAGAAGTTGATGTGGTTACAGAGAACGGAATTTTAGGAAGAGCAGCTGTGCCTTCAGGAGCATCTACAGGTGAACATGAGGCAGTTGAATTGCGTGATGGTGGTTCTGATTTTATGGGAAAAGGAGTTCGTAAAGCAATCGAGAATGTGAACGTTGCTATAGCAGAACACTTACTTGGGACTTCTATTTTTGAGCAAAATAAAATTGATCAAATGATGATCGATTTAGACGGTACGCCGAACAAGTCCAAACTTGGAGCGAATGCTATTTTAGGTGTTTCTTTAGCAGTAGCTAAAGCTGCAGCAAACGAATTGGGTATGCCATTATATCGCTATGTCGGTGGAGTAAGTGCAAACACACTTCCAGTACCGATGATGAATATTATTAATGGAGGTTCTCATTCTGACGCACCCATTGCTTTTCAAGAATTTATGGTAATGCCGGTTATGGCAGAAAGCTTTTCGCATGCTATGCAAATGGGGACGGAAATTTTCCACCACCTTAAAAAAGTATTACACGATCGTGGTTTGAGTACAGCTGTAGGAGATGAAGGTGGTTTTGCACCAACTTTGGATGGAACTGAAGATGCACTAGAAACAATCATCAAAGCAATTGGAAATGCAGGGTATACTGCCGGAAAAGATGTTATGATTGCATTGGATTGTGCAGCTGCTGAGTTTTATGAAAACGGAGTATACGATTATACGCTTTTTGAAGGCGATAAAGGAGTTAAAAGAAGTTCTGAAGAACAAGCTAGCTATTTGGCTGAATTGAGCACACAATATCCGATCATCTCAATTGAAGATGGAATGGATGAGAACGACTGGGCAGGTTGGAAGTCACTTACTGAAAAAGTAGGGGATAAGGTTCAGTTGGTTGGAGATGATTTATTCGTAACCAACGTAGAGCGTTTGTCTAAAGGAATCAAAGAAACTATTGCAAACTCTATTTTGATTAAAGTAAATCAAATTGGAACATTAACTGAAACAATAGCAGCTGTTAATATGGCGCACAATGCTGGATACACTTCAGTGATGTCTCATCGTTCTGGAGAAACTGAAGATAACACCATTGCTGATTTAGCAGTAGCGCTAAATACAGGTCAAATCAAAACGGGTTCTGCTTCACGAAGCGACCGTATGGCTAAATACAATCAGTTGTTACGCATCGAAGAAGAATTAGGTCAAGTTGCATACTTTCCTAAAAGAAATGCCTTTAAAATCTAATTTTTAAGGTTAAGAAATGTTAAAAGGGGCTTTATGCCCCTTTTTTTATTTTAAAAATCCGTCAAAAATCCGTAAATTTGCAATCTTCTAAAAAACGTAAAATCATGGAAAAATCTGTAAAACTCACCTATAAAAACGAAACTTTTGAATTCCCTTTAGTAGGAGGAACCGAAAATGAATTGGGTATAGATATTAAGACACTCAGAGTATTAACAGGCTTGGTAACTTTAGATCCTGGGTTTAAAAATTCTGGTTCATGTGAGAGTGGTATTACTTTTTTAGACGGTGAAAAAGGGATTCTAAAATACAGAGGCTACGACATTGACGACTTAGCTAATGGTGCAGATTTCCTAGAAGTAGCTTATTTATTGATTTTTGGAGAGCTTCCAACAGCTGCTCAGTTAGATAAATTTCAATCGGATATTAACGAAGAAGCTATTGTTGATGAAGATATTAAAGTGATATTGAAGTCTTTTCCGAAGACAGCTCATCCTATGGGAATCTTGGCTTCTTTAACCTCTGCTTTAACAGCTTTCAACCCTTCGTCGGTTGATGTAGATTCTGAAGAAGAAATGTATGGAGCTATTGTAACCATCTTAGCTAAATTTCCAGTTTTAGTTGCTTGGGCACAAAGAAAGGTAAAAGGCCTTCCTCTAAATTATAGCGACAGCAGCTTGTCTTACGTTGACAATGTTGCACAAATGATGTTTAGAAAACCCAACGTAGAATATACTACGAGCCCAATTGTAACGGCTGCTTTGAATAAATTATTAATCTTACATGCAGATCACGAACAAAACTGTTCTACTTCTACTGTACGAATTGTAGGATCTTCACATGCAGGTTTATTCGCTTCGATTTCTGCAGGTATTTCTGCGCTTTGGGGACCTCTTCATGGGGGCGCTAACCAAGCGGTTATTGAAATGCTCGAAGCTATTAAAGCTGATGGTGGCGATACTAAGAAATTCATGGCGAAAGCCAAAGACAAAAACGATCCTTTCCGTTTGATGGGCTTTGGACATCGTGTTTATAAAAACTTTGACCCTCGTGCAAAAATAATCAAAGTTGCAGCTGACGAAGTTCTAAATGAACTTGGGATAGTAGACCCTATTCTTGAAATCGCTAAAGGCCTAGAGCAAGAAGCGCTTTCTGATCCGTATTTTGTAGATCGTAAATTATATCCCAACGTAGACTTCTACTCCGGAATCATTTACCGAGCCTTAGGAATTCCAACCGAAATGTTTACCGTAATGTTCGCATTAGGTCGTTTGCCCGGATGGATTGCACAATGGCGCGAAATGAGAATGAATAACGAGCCTATCGGTCGTCCAAGACAAATATACACTGGCGCAACAAACAAACGCTTTAAAGCGCCTGAAAACAGATAAGAGACTGCTCTTTACTGTTTGCGTGCAATGTTACGAATCATTCCTTTGAATAAAAAGAAGTGTAAAGGCACAATGCTGTACCAATAAACTCTACCCCAAAGCCCACGTGGTCGAAAGGTTGCTGTTTGGTGTAAGGTGTCACCTTCAATTTTAAATTCCAACCATGCTTCACCGGGGAGTTTCATTTCAGCGTAAAGTAAAAGGCGTTGTTCTTTTTTATCCGCTAATAATACCCGCCAGAAGTCTAAAGAATCGCCTGTAAATATTTTATCAGGATGAGTACGACCTCTTCGTAACCCTACACCTCCTATTAATTGATCTAAATATCCGCGTAATTTCCAAAGCCAATTGGCATAATACCAGCCTTGATCTCCGCCAATTTTCCAAAGAGATTTTAGTGTTTGCTCTGGATCGATACCTTTTAGTTTTTTTTCATCCTTGAGTATTCCATACTTAGGAACCTGGATGTATTTTTTTAAATCTTTGGGCAAACTTCCACTAACCATACTATCTTTCCAGCTGCTCATTACAGAATTTTGTTCGATTTTAATGAACGCCATTTCAATCGCTTCAACGTATGTATATGGTTTGATGTTCAGGAGTGTTTGTAAGCGGGTGTCTTTGGCTACAACCTCCATCTTCATACTACTGACTAGTTGTACGGCAAGTGGGTAGGAGGTAGAAGTTACGAAGTGAAGCCAATACGAAGAAAGTCGAGGCGTCATGATCGGAATGATCCAAATCCAGTTTTTAAACCCTCGAGTACGGGCGTATGAATGTAGCATTTCTTTGTAAGTCAACACATTGGGTCCTCCAATGTCAAAGGCATCGTTCATGCATTTTGGATGAAGGAGTACGCCTATTAAAAACTCCATGACACTTCTGATGGCAATGGGTTGCGATTTTGTCCGTACCCATTTTGGAGTAATCATAAAGGGTAGTTTTTCGCACAAGTCGCGGATGATTTCAAAAGAAGCACTTCCAGAGCCTACGATGATCCCAGCTCTAAGCACCGTAAGATTAAAAGGAGCATCTTTTAAAATCTGCTCTACATTCTTTCGTGAGCGTAAGTGCTTAGATAGGTTTTTGTCGTTTACAATACCACTTAGATAAATCACTTGCTTCACTTTTGTTTTTTGAATCAAAGAACAAAAGTTGTGTGCACATCGGTTTTCTAATTCTTCAAAATCTCCTTGGGTAGACGACATGGAATGAAGCAAATAGTATGCTGCGTCAATATCATTTGGAATCGCTTCTGCTTCTGTTATATCCGAAAAATCAATAGTAATTACTTTAATTCTTTCGAGAACATCATTGCTTATCGATAACCTTTTAGGGTCTCGAACTGCACAAATTACATCATGACCAGCATCCAACAATTGCGGAAGTAAGCGCATGCCGATATAGCCATTGGCACCAGTTAATAAAATTTTCATACGATAGTTTTTATAGCTCTTCTAGTGGTGTAGGTAATGCGGCGGTTTTTTGGGTAATCAATTTTTTAAAATATAGATGGGTACTTTTTTCTGTTGCAGCGACTTTAATGCAAAAGTGGTCTTTATAAATGGAATATTCTTGGGCTTGGCCTTTGTAAACTTTTAATTTATAATACGGAATTACCAGTCCGTAGGTCTCTAAGAGGCTTCGGAAGCGCACAATGATCCCTTTTGGGCGTAATTCAACGCTACAACTATTGCTGTTGTTATCCAATACCAAAAGGTTGTGAATATCAATTGAAGCATGCGTTATCGCGAGTTTAGAAGAACCTATACCACCTAGTTTCCAGCGATCTCGGAGCGAGAAAGGCGGGCCAACTTCACTATCAATTTGTTCTTTTATTTTGCGATCGTTATACGAAACGTTTAAAAGCATTTTTTCCTTTAAATATAATGGATATCTATTAGACCTGATAATTTGTACATAATAATTATATTTGCCGAAATTCATTTATGAACTCAATCTCAACGCAACTCGCGCCCGCTTTAGAGCAGATTATCCAAGAAACCTTTAATGCATCGATCTCAGAGTTCGAATTTCAGGCTACACGCAAGGAATTTGAAGGAGATATTACCCTGGTAGTATTCGGCTTATTGCGAACGATTAAAGGCAATCCTGTTCAGATCGGAGAAACACTAGGAACATCTCTTGTTGAGCGCTTGGAGTGGGTGAAAGGGTATAACGTTGTCAAAGGGTTTTTGAATATAGAAATCACAGATGCTTTTTTTATTAATGAATTAAAAGAAATTCGAACTACTTCAAATTATGGAACAGTAGCTTTGGACAAAGCAAGCGCCACAGTTTTAGTCGAATATTCCTCTCCAAACACGAATAAGCCACTGCATCTAGGGCACGTTCGTAATAATCTTTTAGGCTATGCAGTAGCGAATATCATAGAAGCCAGTGGTAAAAAGGTGGTGAAAACACAAATCATTAATGATCGAGGAATCCATATCTGTAAATCCATGGTTGCATGGCAAGACTATGGTAATGGTGCTTCGCCTGAGAGTACAGGTTTGAAAGGCGATAAGTTGGTAGGGAACTACTATGTAATGTTTGATAAAAAGTACAAAGAAGAAATTGCCGTTTTGATGTCCCAAGGAAAAACCGAAGACGAGGCAAAAGCAAATGCGCCACTCTACATCAAAGCGCAACAAATGCTTCGCTTATGGGAAGCTGGTGACCAAGAAGTTGTTGCTTTATGGAAAACTATGAATGCATGGGTATATACTGGTTTTGCTACTACTTACTCCGCTATGGGGGTTTCTTTTGATTCCTATTACTACGAAAGCGAAACCTATTTACTCGGAAAAGATCTGATTGAAGATGGTTTATCGCGTTCCATTTTTTATAAAAAAGAAGATGGCTCCGTTTGGATTGATCTTTCAGATGAAGGCTTGGATGAAAAATTGTTGTTACGTTCTGACGGGACAGCAGTATATATGACCCAAGATTTGGGTACAGCTTTACAACGCTATCGCGACAATCCTTCTATGACTGGTTTGGTTTATACGGTTGGAAACGAACAGGATTATCACTTTCAAGTGCTTTTTCTAGTTTTAAAAAAATTAGGATACGATTGGGCACAATCCCTCTTTCATTTAAGTTATGGAATGGTCGATTTACCCCAAGGTAAGATGAAAAGTAGAGAAGGAACAGTTGTAGATGCAGATGATCTGATGGTCGAAATGCAGCAAACTGCACAAACAATAGCAGAAGATTTAGGGAAACTGGATGGCCTCTCGAGCGAGGAAAAAACATCGTTATACCAAACTATTGGTATGGGAGCTTTAAAGTATTTTATTTTAAAAGTTGATCCTAAGAAGCGTATTTTGTTTGACCCTGAAAGCTCGGTCGATTTTGCAGGGAACACAGGTCCCTTCATTCAGTACACTTATGCGCGTATCCAATCGATTCTTAGAAAGGCAGAGCATGTGCAAGACGAGTTGAAACTTGATTTGGATATCGATCCGCGTGAAAAAGAAATCATCAAACACCTTATGCTGTACCCTACTGTAATTCAGCAAGCAGCTAAAGCATATAGTCCAGCAGTAGTTGCAAACTATAGTTACGATTTAGTGAAGCTATTCAACTCTTTCTATCAGAACGTATCCATATTAGGAGAAACGGAAGATGCTGTTAAGGCTATGCGTGTTGCTTTATCAAGTGAGGTAGCATCTGTGCTTCACGATTCTCTAGGTTTGTTAGGGATTCAGGTTCCTGATCGCATGTAAGTGCTTAAAACAAGACATAAAAAAACCGCTCATTAAGCGGTTTTTCTTTTAGTAAGAACCGAAGTCCAGACTTATTTTTTTGAATTCACAGCAAGGTTGTATACAACTAAACCGAAACCGATTTTGTTGATTGCATCCCCAATGTTGTAAATTACATCCATTTCTAATCCTCCGAAAATACCACTGTACCATCCGTCAGTACCAGCCATATATCCGATTGGGTAAATTGCCCACCCGATTAGAACGAACTTACAAAGTGTTTTGTGAGCCGATTCAACTGCACCACCAGCAGATTGAGCTAATTTTGCAGCTCCACCAAACCAGATTTCATACACTATAACGAAGTAAGCGATACCTGATGCAAGTCCCCAAAGTGCAGGTCCTGATCCAGTATTGTAAACTGCTTCTCCTAAGTAACCTGTAACTAACATAACAACAGAAAGGAAAATTAGTTTCCACATCAATTGTTTTGTTGCTCCTGCAGCTTTTAGAATTAAATAAAATTCAACACACATCAATGGAACAGTCAATACCCAATCCACGTAGCGGAAGAATGTTGGTGATGTTGCATTTGTTGCCCAATAGTCACGCATGTACCAGTAGTGTACTGCAGCAATAAAGGTAATCAAACCTGATACTAAAATCGAAGTTCTCCATTTGCTGTCAAACGAGCTTAATGAAAGGAAGAAAAACGCAGATGCAGCCATCATCGCCATACATCCTACAAAGAATGTGAACCCTACATAATCATCTGTCGCCATCTCTGGAACAACAGCCATAAAATTTAGAAATTTTTCCATAATAAAATATAATTATTTGTTTTTGTTTAGGTAAATTTAAAAAAATAAAAACTTACTCACTGTATATATAACAATAAATTTACTTAAAAATTAAGCTTTCTATGATTTTAAGAGCAAAATATTATCAATTCACTATTTTATTAACTATGTTGTTGATAGTTGTTGGATTACTCTTAAATAAGGTGTTAGCGGATACTTTTGGTTTGTTTTTAATTTTCTCTGCTGGCTTAATTCATGGCGCAAATGATATTCGATTACTTCAAAAAAAATATAAAAATACCCGCTTTCGTTTCTTCCTTTTACTAATTCTTGTCTATATATCAGTTGTATTTCTGGGCGCAATCCTCTTTTTTTACCTCCCAAATTTCGGATTGTTTTTCTTTGTTTTATTTAGTGGCTTTCATTTTGGGCAACAACATTGGGACTCCTTTTTAAAACAAAAAGCAGCTTCTCATTCAATAAAGCAGTTGGGATATACTTTATACGGGTTGTTGGTTTTTGGTCTTTTGTTCAGCTCACAGGTACTAGAGGTAGACGTTTTAATAGAACAACTCAGCGGGGTTCGTTTTACTGTTGAAACATACTATATAACAACCCTTGCAGTGGCAGTTGCGTTCAGTGTGCTTGCTTTTTTTCTCTCTGTGAGTCGTATGGTGTATTTGAAGGAAATTTTAGCCCTAGCACTTCTTACTGTTCTTTTTGCAACAACAAGCTTACTTTTTTCTTTTGCAGTATATTTTGTTTTTTGGCACAGTATTCCATCAATCCAAGATCAATTGATGTACTTAGATGGTGAGATAAATTTGAAAACAATTAAAGGATACATCAGATCATCTTTGGTGTATTGGTTGTTATCTTTGATTGGTTTAACAGCTGCTTACTTCTTTTTTGATGTAAACGCTTCGTATTTTATCCCGTTGTTTTTCACCTTTCTTGCCGCAATTACATTCCCACATACGGTTGTGATTGGCATGCTCGATTTTGACTAGTAGGTTTGTATTCCTTTTAAATTCTATTTTACTTACTTCTCCATTTCCCCGAAAAAAAAGTAAATTTGTTCTTATAAATGTATTCCCATGTTTGATAGTTTAAGTGGTAAGTTAGATAAAGCCTTTCAGGTCCTAAAGGGGCACGGAAAAATTACAGAGATCAATGTAGCAGAAACGTTGAAAGAGGTCAGACGTGCCTTGCTTGATGCGGATGTTAACTTCAAAATCGCAAAAGAATTTACCAATAGAGTAAAAGAAAATGCATTAGGACAGGAAGTTCTTACAACGCTTAATCCTGGACAGCTTTTAGTTAAGATCGTTAAGGATGAATTGACTCAACTCATGGGGGGTGAAGTTGCTGGAGTTAATTTGGCTTCCAAACCCAGTGTGATATTAATGTCGGGTCTTCAAGGATCAGGGAAAACTACCTTTTCGGGGAAACTGGCCTTACACCTTATAAATAAAAAAGCAAAAAACCCACTCTTGGTTGCTTGTGATGTTTATCGTCCGGCTGCAATAGATCAGTTGACTATTGTTGCAGAACAAGTAGGTGCAGGTATTTATAAAGACCTAGAAGAAAAAGACCCTGTAAAAATTGCATTAGATGGAATTGCATTTGCCAAAGCGAACAAGCATGATGTAGTGCTTGTAGATACAGCAGGTCGTTTGGCTGTTGATGAGGTTTTGATGAAAGAAATTTCAGATATTCACAAAGCAGTAAAGCCCGATGAGACTTTGTTTGTAGTCGATTCTATGACAGGTCAAGATGCGGTAAACACGGCAAAAGCGTTTCATGATGTATTGAATTTTGATGGGGTTGTATTGACCAAATTAGACGGAGATACTCGTGGAGGAGCAGCACTATCGATCAAAACTGTAGTACAAAAACCCATTAAGTTTATAGGTACTGGTGAAAAGATGGAAGCTTTGGATGTTTTCTATCCAGATCGTATGGCTGACCGTATACTTGGGATGGGTGATGTTGTGTCATTAGTGGAACGTGCACAAGATCAATTTGATCAAGAAGAAGCACGAAAAATCAGCAAGAAAATCGCTAAAAATCAATTTGGCTTTGATGATTTTCTTTCCCAAATTCAACAAGTAAAGAAGATGGGGAATATGAAAGATCTTATGGGAATGATTCCTGGGGCTGACAAAGCCATGAAGGGAGTCGATATTGGTGATGACGCTTTTAAACACATAGAGGCAATCATTGGTTCGATGACCCCAACCGAGCGAACGAATCCAGATCTTTTAAATGTAAACCGTAAAAAGAGAATCGCTAAAGGCGCAGGTCGCGACTTGAATGAGGTGAACCAGATGGTAAAGCAGTTTCATCAGATGAGTAAGATGATGAAGATGATGCAAGGAGGAAAAGGAAAGCAAATGATGCAAATGTTCCAAGGAGGACGATAATATAAATTATGATTTTACTAGACGGAAAGAAGACCTCGCAAGAGATTAAAGAAGAGCTAAAACTGAAAGTAACGGCTATGAAAGAACGGGGAGAACGTGCTCCGCACTTAGCAGCAGTTTTGGTTGGGAGTGATGGTGCTAGTTTGACCTACGTGGGGAGTAAAGTCCGTTCGTGTGAGCAAATTGGTTTCGAATCGACCCTCATCCGTTTAGAGGATGATACAACCGAAGAAGCATTACTTCTTCAAATTGAACAGTTGAATCAAGATACCACACTGGATGGCTATATTGTTCAGTTGCCCTTGCCAAAACACATTAACGAAGAACGTATTTTATTGGCCATCGATCCTAAGAAGGATGTGGACGGTTTTCATCCAGCAAATTTTGGACGAATGGCATTGGACTTAGATGCTTTTATTCCTGCAACTCCCTTTGGAATTATGCAGTTGTTGGAGCGTTATAAAGTTCCAACTTCTGGGAAGCATTGTGTCGTTGTAGGACGAAGTCATATTGTCGGGAGACCAATCAGCATATTGATGAGCCAAAAAGGCCCAGCAGGAGACGCTACGGTTACTGTTGCTCATAGCAGAACACAAAACCTAGCGGAACTCACCAAGCAGGCTGATATCGTGGTTATGGCGCTCGGAATACCCGAATATCTTACCGCTGATATGGTGAAAGAAGGAGCAACCATTATCGATGTGGGTATTACTCGCGTTGAGGATGAGTCTCATCCAAAAGGTTATGTAATCAAAGGTGATGTTGCTTTTGACGAAGTAGCTGCAAAGGCGAGTTATATTACCCCAGTTCCTGGGGGCGTTGGCCCCATGACCATTGCCATGTTGTTGCAAAACACTTTCTTGGCTAGGCAGTGGAATCAAGCTTAGGATTTTCCATAGCATTGAAGATTTGTAAAATCAAAAGTGCAAATCCTACTCCTGTTAAAATCAAAATAATATTCAAGAATCCGTCTGCTGAAAAAGAAAGACGGATCAAAATGGTTGCAATAATAAATCCAGTATTGCGAATCAATTTACTGTACTCCTCTGTATAACGAAAAGAGATTAAAAGAATAATCACATCAGTTAAAATCAGTAGGGTAAAAAACTGATTGAAAAACACACCGTCGACATTGCTTACGTAACCGTCCGCAAAAACATTCATCAACCAAGTAACGAGCGAGTAAGTTGAGGTGATCATTAGTAAGAATAATAAAACCAAACTCACTACTTTTTTGGAACTTATAAAATTCAAAAGTTTAGGATCTTTAACAACTTTTTTGGGTAAGCGATTTTTCCCAACATTAAATAAATAAATCAAGAGAAAGAGCAGAAGGAAGCCGAGCAAATCAACCATCAATTCTAAATTGTGTTGACTCAAATACCAATCACCCTGAAGATCCATTTGTGGAATATCTTTGAATATTTTTCGAATTACAATCAATGAAATGATCTCAAATTGTTTGGAAACACAGGAGGTGAATGAACGCGGGAGATAGAATACCAACAAATAAACTTCATAGATCAAGATCAGTGAAAAAGGAGTGTAAATTGCGGTGATGGGGTCATTTAATAAGGTGCTGTTTACTTCAGAAAGAAAACCAATATTATTGGTTTTAAGTACAATGAGTAAAAGGTGGATTAGGAATCCTAAGCCAGCAAGTACAAGAATAATGCTTTCAAAGTGTTTTTGTATTTTTTCACCAAAAACAATCGAAAAGAGTCGGTTTACTTGAGTTGAGTATGTCATTAAGTTGCGAATAATTGATCCATATTTCTAAAGCATTTAAATTCTAATGCATTACCTGAAGGATCGTAGAAAAACAGGGTCATCTGTTCTCCGGCTTTTCCTTCAAATCTGAGATAGGGGGCAATTTCAAACGAAACGTTTTTTGAGGTTAGGTGTTTACTGAAGTTTTGGAAATCATCCCAAGGAAGCACAATTCCGAAATGTGGAATGGGAACAGACTTTCCGTCAACTTCATTAAAATGTTTGTGACCTTTAAACTCGGTGTCTTCATGGACGACCAATTGGTGTCCAAAAAAATCATAGTCAGCCCATTGATCGCTTGTTCTTCCAGTACGAAGGCCAAGCTTGTTTTCGTAAAAATCACGTGCAATACTGAGATCGTGAACGGGAATGGCTAAGTGAAAAGGTGAAATGTTTTGCATGATTAAAGGTAGTCTTTTTTAGAATACATGTTTTTCTAGGTATTTAGGGTGTATCCAAGCGGACATTTTTCAAGATTAGATTATCTTTGCTGCATGACAGAAAACGAACTGAACCAAAATGTTGCGCAGGGTTTATACTTACCTCTTATGGAGGCTTTTTACACCCTACAGGGCGAAGGATATCACAAAGGGAGTGCAGCTTATTTTGTACGCATCGGTGGGTGTGATGTTGGATGTCATTGGTGTGATGTGAAAGAAAGCTGGAATGCTAAATTGCATCCACCTACAGGAATAGTTTCAATTGTAGAGGAGGCAAAGAAGTCATCTGATACAGTAGTTGTGACTGGAGGAGAGCCATTGATGTGGCCAATGGATCCATTGACCACTGAGCTGAAAAGTAAAGGGATAAGTACCCATATTGAAACTTCTGGCGCTTATAGCTTAAGTGGAGAATGGGACTGGTTTTGCCTTTCGCCTAAGAAAACTAAATTACCAACTCCTGAGGCTTATGCAGCTGCAGACGAGTTGAAAATGATTATCCACAACCAAAATGACTTCAAGT
Organism: Flavobacteriaceae bacterium; assembly: GCA_018608425.1. Classification (GTDB taxonomy): domain Bacteria; phylum Bacteroidota; class Bacteroidia; order Flavobacteriales; family Flavobacteriaceae; genus Arcticimaribacter. The sequence continues at coordinate 891 of JABAZL010000011.1, read as the reverse complement.
TTGCGGAAGAGCAAGCTGCAAAGGTTGGCGAAAATTGTATTTTGTTTTTACAGCCCGAATGGAGTAAGCGTGACCAAATGATGCCCGAAATGGTCGATTATGTATTGAAAAACCCACGTTGGAAGGTTTCATTGCAGACCCACAAATATTTGAATATACCTTAAAGGCTCAATTGTGCTAGGTAATCATAGTTAGCACCTTCCATTATGATTTTGAAATTGAAGCCAGCATTTTTAGCTGCAACTTCTAATCGTTTAGGATCAATATACAGCCATGGAAACTCTTCGCTTTGATTGTCAAAACGAATCCCAAAATCTACTTCTCCATAATAGATATCATCTTCTTTCCAGAGTGCAACATCTTCTTCGTCAAAAAGATAAATTAAGTCAGAGGAATCAACTAAAATTGATCCGTTCGGAGTCAACAATGCTTTTAAGTGTTTCAAAAGAGCTGGAAGTTCTGCTGTAGTTTTTCCAATTCCCATTCCGTTCATAAGTAAAAGAATGGTGTCGAAGTTTTTCTCGTTAAAGTCCCAGATGGATAGGCATTGGGTTTGTTTTACACCCCGTGCTTTTGCTACTTCGATGGCTCCTTCCGAAATATCAAGCGCAGTGAGATCAAGCCCTCTCTGATTTTGTAGGTACAGGCTATGACTTCCAGAACCGCAGCCTACGTCAAGAGTTTTTCCAGATGCAAGTGCAAGCGCCTTTTTTTCAAGAGCCGGCATTTCGTCATATAATCTGAAGAAATAAGCAAGGGGAACGTCATCTTCATCTGTGAGATTGGTCCAGGTTGTAAGGCTTTGTTTCTCTGGATTCTGAAAATAGGTTTGTAATGCTTTTCCGAATATGTCAGTTTGTGTTTTCAATTAGTTGTAGTTTTACGAAAAAT
>JABAZL010000077.1:20697-30570 GCA_018608425.1 Flavobacteriaceae bacterium | reverse complement strand
GCAGTAGTTATTCGAACCCTATGCGTACACATAGCTCCGAAAGGGCCTGAGTTTTAACCCCAAATCAATTCGCATTTTGGTAGCCGGTTTAACCAAGGCAAATTGTCGTTTTCGAATAAAACTAACACTGTCTTTTTTAGGCGAAACCTTAATGTCATTCCCAAAAGAAAGTATACGCTCAGCAAGAGCTTCGTATATCGGAAACAATGACTCTTTACCTTGATATTGATTGGTTACTAGATCTTGATCAGAGCGCTGTTCATCTTTTGATAAATGAACAATGGAGTTTGCAAACCCACGGGTGACCTGGAAATCACTTTTTAAAAAATTGACAGCTTCACTGTGTTTTATAAATGCTTTTGCTTTTAGAACTTCCTTCCATTCTTCCAAAGATTTCCCTGTTTTCTCTGGCATATTATCTATCTTGGTTTGTAGCGCTTTATCCATAGAATCAGTATTAATTTGTATTAGGTTCTAACTGTTCTTTTAGGTTTTGAAGCCCAATTCCAAAATCCTTTTTCATGGTGTTTTGAAAACTAGAAGTTAGCAACATCAAATTAAAAGGATAATCCATACGCCCACCGAATCCCCAACGAACTTTTGTTTCGGCAGCAGAAACAGCCTCTGTGATCATATAGCCCGAATATACTCCAGCAAAGGGTTCAAAAAAACGAAACTCAAAATCAATTCGTTGTCCTTCTGTAATTTTTATAATTTCTTGTTCCCCCTTCCCTACTTCAGGATGATCACTTTCCCATGCAGAAACAAAACCTGCTGTACGGTCAGTTCCAGAATAGGATTTTTTGATGTTTGGATCTATATTAGCCCACTTACTAAATTTGTCCTGATTACGAAGTGACTTGACATAATCAAATACGACTGCTTTGGGTTGTTGAATTAAAATTTCATTTTCTACGTTGTAATCATTATCAACGAATAGAGCAATAACCAAGGGGATGGTTATTAGTATTAAAATAGAAAAAAAAGCGTTCTTTAAATTGAATTTCATGAAATACGTTTTTGGGTTACACAGTACTTCCTAAAGCTCCTAAATATCAATTTATGAGTTTAGTAACTTATCTTTAAGTTGATCAAAAATCAATTAAATTTAAGTGTTTTTTTTCTGTCATTTGCAAATAAACACTATTCAAAAAACGGAGCGTTCTCTTGTTTTAGTCGTTTCAGAAGGAAATTAATAACCTCAAACCGTTTCGTGTTTTTTTACAAGTTCAATTTTAGGTTCAGCTGTACCATCCCATGTTTTTAGATACTTTTCTAACGAAAACCATATTTAACACAGTTAATCATAGTCAAAATCCATCTGTTTATTTCATTTATTTGGTTTGATGTTTTATTCTCAGAAATTCATATGATTGAAACCAACAAAACCAAAACGAGCAAAGCAAAAACTAAAGAATAAACTTATCTTTGCACCCCATGACACAAAAGAAGATCAACATACAAAACAAAAAAGCACGCTTTGAGTTCGAGCTAATCGATCAATATACTGCTGGAATGGTGTTGACAGGAACGGAAATCAAATCCATCCGAGAAAGTAAAGCCTCCATTACCGAAAGCTTTTGTGAATTCAACGAACGCGGAGAGTTATTCGCTGTAAATATGTACATCGAAGAATATTTATACGGTACACATTACAACCACAAGCCTCGATCTACAAGAAAATTACTTCTCAATAAAAGGGAGCTACGAAAACTCAATAAAGAAATTAAGAATGTAGGTTTAACCATTGTCCCGTTAAGACTATTTCTTACCGACAAAGGCATCGCAAAGATGGTCATAGCCTTGGCTCGTGGAAAAAAAATTCACGACAAACGCGATACCTTGAAAGATCGAGATAACAAACGTAATTTGGATCGAGTGAAAAAAGATTTCCGTAAGTAGCATACTATCAAGTCCTTTATCTTTTACATTAGTAGCACAAAACAATATTCCTATGCGCTATTCAATGTTTTTATTCTTATTTATTTCCTTTTCACTAGTTGCACAAAATCCTTTAAAGCAATTAGAAGAATCTCCAAGACATCAAGAATGGGTGACCATCTCTGTTGACGATCAAGAACTTCAAACCTTTTTGGTTTTTCCTGAAGTTGCCGATAAAGTTCCAGTTGTAATCCTAATTCATGAAAATAGAGGGCTCAACGATTGGGCACGATCAATGGCCGATCAAATTGCAGCAATGGGCTATATCGTTCTTGCACCGGACTTACTTTCTGGGAAAGCTCCAGACGGTGGAGGAACATCCGCTTTTAAAAATTCAGATGCAGCCCGAACAGCGCTCTACGCGCTCGATCCAGATCAAATTACAAAAGGTCTACAAGCTACCTTGGCCCACGGAAAACAAATCGATGCCGCAAATGGTAAAGTTGCCGTTATTGGGTTTTGCTGGGGCGGAAGTCAGTCCTTTCGTTTTGTATCGAATGAAGATCAACTAGCCGCAGCTTTTGTGTGTTATGGAACTGGTCCAAAAAACAAAGAAGCATACAAAACAATCAATACACCGGTATATGGGTTTTATGGCGGAAACGATAACCGAGTAAATGCAACCATAGAAAAAAGTCAGCAAACCATGAATGCGCTTAACAAGGTCTACACTCCAGTAATTTACGAAGGAGCTGGTCATGGGTTTTTTAGAGCCGGAGAAGCTGATAATGCTTCAGAAGCTAACATCAAAGCAAGAAAAGCAGGCTTGGAACGCCTTCAAAAATTGCTTTCTGCGCTCTAATTCAATTCTTGTTTTTTAGCATAGGAACAAAGCGGAAAGCACCAAAAGTTTCTTTGTCAAATTCTTTTTCAGAAATACGCGTATAGCGGGTCATGATTTGTTCATCAGTTCCAATGGGAATTACCAAGCGTCCACCCAAAGCTAACTGTTGAAGCAAGGGTTTGGGAACATCAGGAGCCCCAGCAGTTACAACGATTCCATGAAAAGGAGCTTCTTCTGGCATTCCTAAATAACCATCGCCAAAAACAACTTTTTTTGGATATAGATTCAGCTTAGAAAACAGACGCTTTGTTTTTTTAAAAAGCTCTTGTTGACGTTCTATTGTAAAGGTCTTTATGCCCAAAGCGAGCAAAACTGCGGTTTGATAACCCGACCCTGTACCGATCTCTAAAACTTGATCTCCTGCTTTAACTTCCAAAAGCTGGGATTGAAAAGCAACCGTATAAGGGTGAGAAATTGTTTGATCTGCAGCAATTGGGAAGGCCTTATTATCATATGCATGTGATTCTAGGCCAATATCCATAAACCAATGCCGTGGCACCTGAAGCATGGCATCTAAAACCCTGCGATCTGAAATTCCCATAGAAGCAAGTCGGTCAATAAGAAGTTTACGTTGTCCTTGGTGTTTTGCAGCGTCAATAGGTTTATTCATGACTCCAAAAATAAACAATAAATTGGCTTTTATTGGGAACTTTAAAGAGAAATTAAGTCTAAAAATGTACCTTTGAAAAGCATATAATTACAGGCATATATAGAATGAAAAAGTTGAAAGCAGGAGTTTTAGGTGCAGGGCATTTAGGTAAAATTCATTTACGATTACTTCAAGAATCGGAATCCTATGAATTAATGGGTTTTTATGACCAAGATACTACTGCCGCTCGAGCCTTAGCTGAAAAAGAAGGTTATACTGCCTTTGGTTCAATTGAAGAACTTCTCACTGCTGTGGATATGGTTGATATTGTTACACCGACAATGGTTCACCATCAAATGGCAATCCAATGTTTAAATGCTGGGAAACATGTTTTTATTGAAAAACCAATTACCCAAACAATCGCACAAGCTGAAGAAATTGTTTCTCTCGCGAACCAAAAGGGGCTCAAGGGTCAGGTCGGTCATGTAGAGCGTTTTAATCCGGCCTTCAAAGCGATCAAAGAACATATCGAAAAACCCATGTTTATTGAAGCTCATCGCTTGGCAGAATTCAATCAACGCGGCACCGATGTTCCTGTAATCTTAGACTTGATGATTCATGATATCGACGTTATTCTGAGCGTTGTTGATTCTAAAGTCTCTAGTGTAAGCGGTTCAGGAGTTGCAGTAATCAGTGAAACCCCAGATATTGCCAATGCCCGTATCGAATTCGAAAATGGATGTGTTGCCAATTTAACTGCCAGTAGAATTTCGCTAAAGAATATGCGAAAAACACGCTTTTTCCAAAAAGAAGCATACATCGCAGTTGATTTTTTAACCAAGCAAGTAGAAGTTGTTAAAATGAAAGATGCACCCGAACAGCCAGGAGAATACGATATGATTCTTCAAAACGCTGAGGGAGTAAAAAAACAAATCTATTTTGAGCCTCCAACAATAAAAGAATCAAATGCAATTTTAGAAGAACTCAACACTTTTGCCGCTGCGATTCAAAATGATACAGATCCAATTGTAACTCTAAGTCACGCTACGGAAGCGTTGCGCGTTGCACATCAAATAATAGCCTGTTTTAAATAAAAATACAATGAAAAATATAACCGTCATTGGAAGTGGTACTATGGGGAATGGAATTGCCCATTGCTTTGCACAAAATGAATTTAATGTTCAGTTGGTTGATCTTTCCGAAGATCAATTGGAACGCGCTTTGGCAGTAATTCAAAAAAACCTAGACCGTCAGGTTACCAAAGCAATTCTGACAGAAGCACAAAAGGATGCTGCTCTCAATCGTATTCAAACTTCAACGGATTTAGATAAAGCCCTTGCAAATGCAGACTTGGTCATTGAAGCCGCTTCGGAGAATATAGTCGTTAAAGAAAAACTCTTTCGCCAGATGGATGCAATTGCACCCGCAGATTGTATTTTAGCGTCAAACACCTCTTCTATTTCCATCACAAAGCTTGCCTCTTTCACCAATAGACCCGAGAAAGTAATTGGCATGCACTTTATGAATCCTGTGCCCGTAATGCGCTTGATTGAAGTGATTCAAGGTTTTAAAACAGAAGAGCATACACGCAATCAAATTCTAGACCTGTCCAAACAGTTGGATAAAATACCTTTACTAGCTCAGGATTATCCGGGCTTTGTAGCCAATCGCATCTTATTACCGATGATCAATGAAGCCATTGAGACTCTTTTTCAAGGTGTGGGGGGCGTATATGAAATCGACAACATGATGAAATTGGGTATGGGCCATCCAATGGGTCCCTTGCAACTAGCTGACTTTATTGGTCTGGATGTTTGCCTTTCGGTACTCGAAGTGTTACACGAAGGCTTTGGAGCTGCCAAATACGCACCCGCTCCCCTCCTTGTCAACATGGTACAAGCAGGAAACCTAGGTGTAAAATCAGGAATTGGTTTTTATGATTATCGTACCGATCGAAGAAACCCAACCATAGCGACCCAATTTCTGTAATGAGTATTCAAAAACAACTCCTTTCGATTTTAGAAGACCTTCCTAAGCATATTCATTTGGTTGCAGTTTCAAAAACAAAACCCAATGCAGACTTAGAAGAAGCCTATGCTGCTGGACAACGGATTTTTGGGGAAAACAAAATACAGGAAATGACCCAGAAATGGGAAACCCTACCCAAGGACATTCAATGGCATATGATTGGAAACGTGCAAACCAATAAAGTAAAGTATATGGCGCCCTATGTATCTCTGATTCATGGAGTTGATCGCTATAAGCTTTTAAAAGAAATCAACAAGCAAGCCGCAAAAAGCGATCGGATTATCGATTGTTTACTACAAATGCATATTGCACAAGAAGACACCAAATTTGGTTTTAACAAAGAAGAACTTGAAGCTGTTGTAACGGATTTAAAAGTAAACCCACTCCCCTATATTCGAATCAAAGGATTGATGGGAATGGCTACTTTTACTGACAACCAAGAACAAATTCGTTCCGAATTTAAAACTTTAAAACAACAATTTGACTGGCTACAAACGCAACATCCCGAAGCAAACGAGCTATCAATGGGAATGAGTGGAGATTATGTTTTGGCGATTGAAGAAGGCAGCACAATGATTCGTGTTGGCAGTAAAATTTTTGGATCAAGAAACTATTAGCCGATGTATGCAATCCTTGATATAGAAACCACAGGTGGAAAATTTAACGAAGAAGGAATTACCGAAATTGCTGTTTATAAATATGACGGACAACAGGTTGTAGATCAATTATCGAGTTTAGTAAACCCACAACGAGACATCCAACCCTTTGTAGAACGCTTAACGGGTATCAACAGTAAAATGCTGGTCAATGCACCTAAATTCTTTGAGCTCGCCAAACGTATCGTAGAAATCACAGAAGGTTGTGTCATTGTTGCACACAATGCTGAATTTGATTACCGTATTCTACAAACCGAATTCCGAAGACTGGGTTATGCTTTCGAAAGTCAATCACTCTGTACAGTTGCATTATCTCAAAGGCTACTCCCCGATGCTGAGTCGTACAAACTCGGTAATTTGGTACGTTCCTTGGGAATTCCAATTACTGATCGTCACCGGGCGCATGGTGATGCCCTTGCAACCTTGGAGCTTTTTAAGTTATTACTCGAAAAAGACAGCAAAAAAGAAATCATCAGCACCTATGTAAAGGAGTTGAATAAAAATAAAGTTTCTCCAAAATTCCTGAACGTAATCGAAGAATTACCCTCAGAGATAGGAGTCTATTATCTTCATGATAATGATGGTAACATCATTTATATCGGTAAGAGTAAAAACATAAAAAAGCGCGTACTTACCCATTTAACTGGAGATAATGCAAAAGCGGTTAAGATTCAAAAAAAGCTTGCCCGTGCATCCTATGAACTTTGCGGAAACGAATGCATCGCATTACTCAAGGAACAGCACGAAATCAAAAGTAATCAGCCAGTATTGAATCATGCACTCAAGTATCGTCACTATGCCATGGGAATTCGGTTAGACCAAACGACTCCATATCATCGCTTACTTATCGAACCTGTGATTCATGAGAGACAATACTTAGAAGTTTTTAAAAATAAAAAAGATGCCAATCGCAAGCTACGTATGTGGATCGAAACCTTTGATCTTTGCGAAAGTCATACTTCTTTGGGAAATCCGAACAAAGCATGTTTTGGTCATGGAATCAAAAAATGCAAAGGCGCCTGTGTTGGTGATGACCCCACAAAAGAATATAACAAACGTATACTGAAAATCCAAAACGAATTGGCCTATCCCCTCAGTAATATGCTTATAATTGATAAGGGAAAAGCACAGGGAGAACAGAGTTTTATTTATATTAAAGATACTGTTTTTCAAGGGTATGGATACTTCAAATTAAACCATCAGATTAAAACAATCGATGCTATTGAAAAGCGCTTAATTCCTATTGATAATAACCGAGATACCCAAGCTGTCATTCGTAGTTTTTTACGCAAGCAACGCTACAAAAAAATCATTGATTTAGATACCGTATAAAAATTCATAACTTCGTAAACTAAGATGAAATCTAAGAAAATACCGTATTGGAAACACCGCCTTCATGAAATTGTTTATGAAGCAGATACCCCAGCTGGGAAACGCTTCGATCTAATTCTTTTGATCCTTATACTACTGAGCGTTATTTTGGTTATGCTCGAAAGTGTGTCATCGATTCACTCCCAATACGAAGCTGAATTGAATAGTATGGAATGGGTTATTACAGGCTTGTTTTCAATTGAGTACATCATCCGTCTTATCGCCATTAAGAAACCGTTAAGCTATGTATTTAGTTTTTATGGAATCATCGATCTGCTGTCAACACTCCCAAAATACATCTCACTCTTTTTTGTGGGCTCCGAATCGCTTATTGCCCTGCGTGCCTTGCGTCTACTTCGTGTATTTCGGATTTTAAAAGTCACCCGCTTCATTGGGGAATCGAATTTTTTAATAAAGGCTTTGTATGCCAGCCGAGCAAAAATATCGGTCTTCCTTTTTGCTGTATTCATACTTTGTATCATTTTCGGAACCCTGATGTATCTGATCGAAGGAGAATCCAGCGGCTTTACGAGTATTCCCCGAAGTATCTATTGGGCAATCGTAACCATGACAACTGTTGGCTATGGAGATATTGCTCCACAAACCCCCTTAGGGCAACTTTTAGCCTCTTTCATTATGATTATGGGGTATGGAATCATTGCAGTCCCAACTGGGATTGTATCCTCTGAAATGGCGTTACAAAACAATGATGTTGATACCAATACTCAGGCTTGCTTACAATGCAACAACGAATTGCATAAAGACGGGGCCATATTTTGTCATCAATGTGGAAGTACTTTGAACGATGAATTCTAAACGTTTACTTTACGTAGCTGGCCCAACAGCCAGCGGAAAAACTTCCTTAGCCATTGCCTTGGCACAGCATTTCGATACTGAAATTATTTCGTGTGACTCCCGACAGTTTTATAAAGAAATGTCGATTGGCACTGCCGTACCCAACTCAGAGGAACTTGCAGCTGTTAAGCACCATTTCATTCAACAACGCAGCATTCACCAGCCGTATAGTATTGGAGCCTTTCAACGGGAAGCATTGGACAACCTAAAAACGCTATTCAAAACCAAAGAGACGGTCATTTTAGTTGGCGGTTCGGGCCTCTATGCGGATGCCCTGATTGATGGTCTTGATCATTTTCCAGAAGTTGATCCTGCGTTTCGTGAACAATTGAACAACCAACTTGAACACGATGGAATAGAAGCCCTAGCAACACGCCTAAAAGACATTGACCCTGCATATCACCAGAAGGTTGATCTTGGCAATCCACACCGACTCATTCGTGCCTTAGAGATTTGCTTATCCAGTGGACTGCCCTACTCTAGTTTTTTGGGAAATAAAAAAGCCCCTACATTTTTTAAGAGTCAAAAAATTATCCTTCAATGGGATCGTTCAATCCTATATGAACGTATCAATAAACGGGTTGATCAAATGGTCGCGGCTGGTCTTGAAGCTGAAGCACAAAGTCTATATCCTAACAAAGATGTGAATGCGCTGCAAACTGTAGGCTACAGAGAATGGTTTGCCCATTTCGATGGAATTTTTGACAGAACAACTACCCTAGAAGAAATTAAAAAAAATACGCGACGCTACGCCAAACGTCAAACTACTTGGTTTAAGCGGTATCAGGATGCGCTATTGTTGCCTGGTGGAATCTCGGTAGAAAATATTTTGAAGAAATTCAACGAATCTAATCTTGGATAAAAGCTACAGCTAATTTGATCTCGTCATAATTGACAGACCCACTCAATTTATTGTAAATCGCATTTAAACTAATTGGCGTGTTTTTAGGCTGTTTGTCATAAACGGCTTTCACTTTTTTGAGGAGGGAACTTTTTGGCTTGTAGTAATTTAAATCTTCCTCAGGGTGGTCTTTTCTAATTTTAATCAAGTGCCCTGAAATAGTACCTGCAGTTAAACCTCTAATTTCGGCTATCTCTTTTAAACTAACTTGTTGCTTCAAATGCATTAAGGTAACCTCGTAAGTCGATTGTTTCCCTTGAGCCTTTTCTTTTAGCTTATTCTTGTTTTTGGTAATTTCTTTTTTATCGATCAAGCCCCCGTTATCTCGCAGAAAGGTTTTAGCAAGAAGCTCCAATTCTTCTAATTTAAATGCATTATCTGCATCATCAGAAAGCTCTTGAAAACGCAAATCTGCTTTATGTGCTAATCCATCAACACGCAAAGCCATTTCATTCAAGCCTTTTAACTCTAGATTTTCTAGTTTTTTCAAACGTGAAAGAGCAACATAGCCTTGACCCATTTCAAATGTTTTGGATAAATCAATTTCTGCAGCATCCAAGGTCATTCCCTGGCATTTGTGTACCGTGATTGCCCATGCCAAACGCAATGGAGTTTGATTGTAATTCGCCAATGTTTTACCACCATCATCAACAATACTCCAATCTTCCTTTTCAGCAAAAATAGTACG
>JABAZL010000077.1:0-20597 GCA_018608425.1 Flavobacteriaceae bacterium | reverse complement strand
TTTTACCACCATCATCAACAATACTCCAATCTTCCTTTTCAGCAAAAATAGTACGTCTATCTATTAGCTTGACAGATGGAACACCCGCGTCATTAAACCCTATAACCGTTCCCAAAGAGCCATTTACGTAGCGTTTCTCCTTATCATTTTTAACAAACATCACTTTTGCTCCAATTTTAAAAGCGAGGTTTTCCCCTGCTAAAACTGATTTTTTAAGCGTTTCAATGAGTTTTTTATTACCCGTTGTTTTTGCTTTAAATGATTTTGTTACACCAGGTAGTTTAGCCAAATGTTGCGCATTTATTCTGTCAACATCGGTATTATGAGTGTAAAGCTTTGTTGGCTCTAAATCTGCATTCAATTTATTTTTACTGGTTTCTTGGAGTTTTAGGTAGCTTTTTTCAGAAATCCTACCTGTTCTAATTTCGTTTAAAATTAAATTCAGATCGTTATCACTCTGCCTGTATTGCTCGGTTAAGTAGCAAACAGACATGCTTGCCATTGCCCATGCTTCGGACATAAAAGCAAATTTTTCTTTACTGGTCTCTCCTTGACTTCCTATGGGAGGAAGCTGAAAAAAATCCCCGCAGAGAACTACCTGTATGCCACCAAATGGATTAAGCGGATCTTGAAAATAACGTAATACCGCATCAACAGCATTGAGTTGATTTAAATGCAGCATCGAGACTTCATCTATGATCAAAACGGTAACTTTTTCGAGATGTGTTTTAAGGTATTTTTTGGATCGCATGCTTACCAAATCAGCTTGAGAAACAAATTCCTTTACACCTATACCCGACCAAGAGTGAATGGTCATCCCGTTCATATGTGTTGCAGCAATACCAGTAGATGCCGTTACTGCAACAGTGATTTTTCGTTCTTTTAAATATGAAATATATTGGTTCAATACATAGGTCTTACCCGTTCCAGCAGAACCTGTAAGAAATGTGTTTTTCCCAGACTTAAGTATCGCTAATGCCTTTTCTTGTTGCATACTGTGAAAGTACTAAAACATAGATCAATTAAAAAAGAAGACTTACATAATATTGATACAGCAGTTTAACTTCTAAAGGGATACGATTTATAAAAACTTTTAGATAGACAAAGAATCAATTTTTCAGTTAATCAAAAATCAATAAAAAATTTCAAAATAATGATTTTAAGTGCTTTAAAAACCAAAAGGTCAGCAATCTTTCTTGGTTTTGAATTAAAAACAGAATGCACAAAATCCCTTCCTCGAATCCATAAAACTGAAGGAAGTCGCTTAAGATTCTTAAGCTGCACAATAAAGCGATCGGTATTGAATCGTAGGCTAAGCATAAAAGAAACAGCGTTTGGGAACTGTTATTTCAAATATAGAAAAAATACGCAGATGTAAGTAATGGAAGTTTATTTTCTTCCCTCGCCCGCTGCTAATATCACTCGAGTGGGGGTATCTTCTCCACTAACAATCGATTGAGTACCTAGCGCAATAGCACGAATGGTTTGTGTAATGATCTCCATGTCGAGTGTTGCTGCTTCATCCGTAACTTGATGATAATGTACATCTGTATCAATTGGAACGGTAGAAAAGGTATGTGACGGAATTCCCAATTGTGCTAAGCTGGCGTTATCAGATCTAAAAAAAAGGCGTTGTGTTGGATAAGGGTCGGGATGAACGGTATAGGAAGTTCCTACTAAGTTTTTCTGTATGATCGATCCAAAATCTGAGCGGTCAAAACCGGTGAGCCATGCCGTATTTGGCCCATAACTAGAATGTTTACCAATCATCTCGATGTTGATCCCTGCTATGAATTGGGATGCATTTACATCCTGTCCAAAGTGTCTAGAACCGAGTAAACCCATTTCTTCTGCTGTAAAAGCAACAAAAATAAGGGTACGTTCGTTGGTTCCGAGTTCTTTGAAGTATTGTGCTAAAGTCAATACAGCAGTTGTTCCAGAGGCATCGTCATCTGCTCCATTATAAATCAAATCACCAGTACCTTCTTTTTTTACTCCTAAATGGTCATAGTGTGCAGAAATTACAACAAATTCATCTTTTTTACTTTTTCCTTCTAAAACACCAATGACATTGAAAAGATCCAAGTCATTTGCCTTGAAGTTTTGACGATAAGTTGAAAGGTTGTTGTATTTGGTTAAGCCAATATCTTCAAACGCTGTTTCTATGTATTGTGCTGCTTTTTCAATCCCTATAGTGCCAGCCTGTCGGCCTTCCATAGCGTCAGAAGCAAGCGTGTATAAGTGCTTTTTAACCGTAGCGATTTCAATTGTAGGAATACTATTTTGCGCAAAAAATAAATTAGTACAGAGCACAAAAACTAGGGCGAGTAGTGTTTTTTTCATGGGGAATGATTTTAAGAAAAAATTTATGAATTTGAATAAATTAGAAAAATAAAATTCTTCAAAATTTATTACATCGCAGTAATTTCTCCAGGAATAAGTACCGCATGCGTTCCATCTGTAAGTTGATTCACGCGCAATTCCATAAGGGGAGCATATTCTTCTGAAGTAACAAAACCGTAGGCCATTTCCTTGGAAGGAAACTGCATCAAAACGGTCCAATTTCCAAAAGCTTCACCTTCTAACGTTCTACCATTTTTGGTTGCGGCCAGCAAAGTACCTTGAAACTTTTGAAGTATGGGTAAAAAAGGAGATCCGTATTGTGTGAAATAGTCTTCGTAACTCTTCACTGCCATTTGTCCGAAAATATATACTGTTGATGCCATAATTGATTTTTTTTTATTTGGATTATTAAACGTTAAATCGGAAATGCATTACATCACCATCAACAACGGTATATTCTTTTCCTTCTACCCGCATGCGTCCAGCTTCTTTTACCTTGGCTTCCGTTTCATAGGTGGTATAGTCTTCGTATGAAATTACTTCGGCACGTATGAATCCTTTTTCAAAATCGGTATGAATTACACCAGCAGCTTGAGGCGCAGTAGAGCCTAGGTTAATTGTCCATGCTCGAACTTCTTTTTCACCCGCTGTAAAGTAGGTATGTTGTTTGAGTAATTGGTATGCCTTACGTATCAGCTTTGCAGCACCAGGCTCTTCTAGGCCAAGATCGTCTAAAAAGAGTTTACGCTCTTCATAGGTTTCCAATTCGTTAATATCGGCTTCAACACTAATTGCCAAAACCAATACTTCTGCATCCTCCTCAGCAACTAGAGCTTTTACTTGATCAACATAAGCGTTCCCAGAAACGGCAGCATCTTCAGAAACATTACACACATACAGTACTGGCTTGTCGGTTATTAATTGAAGTTCTGTTATTACCTCTTCGCGTTCTTTCTCAGTAAAATCAAGCGAACGTACATTCTTAGATTGCTCTAACCCTTCTTTTATTTTCAATAAAATAGCTTGCAATTTCTGAGCGTCTTTATCTCCTGTTCGTGCAGCACGATTTACTTTCTCTAAGCGTTTTTCGACAGTTTCTAAATCTTTGAATTGCAATTCGATATCAATGATTTCTTTGTCTCGTTTCGGGTCTACAGAACCTTCTACATGAATGATGTTGTCATTATCAAAACAACGTAACACATGAATAATAGCATCAGTTTCTCGAATGGTAGCTAAAAATTGATTCCCTAACCCTTCTCCTTTACTTGCTCCTTTTACTAATCCTGCAATGTCGACAATTTCAACTGTAGCTGGAAGTACTTTTTCAGGCACAACAAGTTCTGCGAGTTTTTCTAAACGTGGATCTGGAACATTAACTACTCCAATATTAGGCTCAATGGTACAAAACGGAAAGTTTGCGCTTTGTGCTTTTGCATTGGATAGACAATTAAAAAGGGTTGATTTACCAACGTTGGGTAATCCTACAATTCCTGCTTTCATTTACAATATATTTTTTGCGAATATACAATCTCTAGAATCTGTCTAATATATAAAAGGTGAAAAATAATTATTAAAACAAGTTTCTTATATTTTTTAAACAAAAGAAAAAAGCAATTAGTGGTCAAAAAAATCATTCATATTCCTTCAAACACAAAATCTCTACTTGTTTATATCTTAAGGATAATTAACTAAATATAAGAAAAGTTAAGAAAATGTTAAATAATTCGTAATTATATGGATTATAATGTGTTAATTTGGCCTTTATTAATTAAATATGTATAAATGAAAAAACACATTTTAAGCTTGTTATTGTTTTGCACTGTAGGTATTGCCTTCGCACAAACTTCGGTATCAGGTGTAGTAAGAGACAGTAACGGGGACGTAGTTCCTGGTGCTAACATTGTAGAAAAAGGTACTACCAACGGAACTGTTACAGATTTCGACGGAGCGTATTCTTTGGATGTTAACGACGGAGCAGTATTAATATTCAGCTACGTTGGATATGGTACATCAGAAATTAACTATAGTGGACAAAGTAATCTTGACGTTATCTTAGCGGACAGTCAACAGCTAAGTGAAGTTGTATTAACAGGTAGTAGAACTGCACCTAGAAGTAATGTAGATACTGCATTACCTATTGATGTTGTTTCTTCTAAAGACCTTACCATGACAGGTCAAGCTACTTTCGATAAGGCACTTCAGTACAAAATTCCATCATTCAACACGGTACAAACTCCAGTGAATGATGCGACTTCTTTATTAGATCCTTATGAAATTAGAAACATGGGGCCATCAAGAACTTTGATTCTTATCAACGGGAAACGTAAAAACTTAAGTGCTTTACTTTACACACAAACCTCTCCAGGTCGTGGTGAAACAGGTGCTGATATTTCTGCAATTCCAACAGATGCAATCAAGCGTGTTGAAATTTTACGTGATGGTGCATCTGCACAATACGGATCGGATGCAATTGCTGGGGTAATGAACATCATCCTTAAAGACACTCCAAATTCAGGTTCTGCTACTGTTCGTACTGGAATTACTTCTGAAGGCGATGGTGAAATGTTTGGTGTTGCAGTAAATAATGGAACTAGTATTGGTGATGATAATGGGTTTGTAAATTATACAATTGACTTATCTAAAGTAAACCTTGCTAACAGACCTGGTACTGTTGATGCTGCTGGTGAAGCTGGCGATTTTGGAGCTAATCTTTCGGATGTTCAGTCATTTTTGGCTAGAAAACCTGATGCTGGTAACATAAACGGGTCTCCTGAAACTGCTGCTGCTAAGTTTGCGGTAAACTTCGGTTATAACCTTAGTGATAATACGGAATTATACGGTGACGCTGCCTACGTTTACAAATCTGTAAACAGTTTTGCAAACTACAGAACTCCTTACTGGAGAACAGAAGCTTCTTTTCCTTATTTAGCTGATTTCTTTCCAAATGGACCAGGAGGTAGCTATGATGGTTACGTTCCAACATTTGAAGGTCTATTAAGTGATTATAACGCAACTGTAGGGTTTAGATCTACTATTAACGAATGGAATGTTGATGCTAGTTTTACAACGGGTGGAAACCTTCAAACGTATAAGGTAAATCAATCGCACAACAGAAACTTAGTTTATTCTCCATCTACATGGGTTGATGCTAACGGAAATGGATCTGTTGATGATGGTGAAATTACTGAAGGTGCTGAAAAGTACAGAAGTAACAGTCAGCAATCGTTCGATCCAGGAGGAACTAAATTCTCTCATAACCTTGGAAACATTGATATCTCTAAAATTCTTTCTGACAAAGTTAGTATCGGTATTGGTGCTGAGTTTAGAACAGAAACTTTTGAAGTAATTGCTGGAGAGCTTGCTTCTTACGAAGGTGGTGGTGCGGATTCATTTGCAGGAGCTTCTCCTCAAAACTCTGGAAAATTCAACCGTTACAACATTGGTGGTTACTTTAGTTTAGACTACGATGTATCGGATGCCTTTTTATTGAGTGGTACTATCAGATCAGAAAACTATTCTGATTTCGGTAATGCATTTGTTTACAAATTCAGCTCGCGTTACAAAGTAAGCGATACGTTTATTCTTAGAGGATCTGTTTCAACTGGATTTAGAGCACCGACTCTTCACCAGATTTACACTCAAAAAGCTCAGTATAGTTTTGTTCCTGGACAAGGAATACAAGTTGGTGGTTTAATCAGCAACGTGTCGACTCAAGCAAAATTATTAGGTATTGATCCTTTAGATGCTGAAACATCAAATAACTTTACGATCGGTTTTGGTGGAAAAATGGGCACCAAGTTTAGTTATACATTTGATTACTACAATATTGCTGTACAAGACCGTATAGTATTAGGTACTGAAATTGGAGCTACTGGAACAGCATCAAATCCCTTAGACATTCTTTTAAGTGAAAATAACCTGAGTGATGTTAGTTTCTTTTCTAATGCAATTGACACAAAAACATCGGGTATTGATGTAGTTCTTTCATACAAAGATATTGCTCTAGGTACTGGTGAACTTGATTTAAATTTATCTGGTAACTATACTATCCAAAACGAACGTGATGGTGCTGTTAAAAACACTACACTCGTTGCGAATGCAGGACAATCAGTTGTAAATGAAACACAAGAAGCTTTATTCTTTACTTCTAGACCTAAAACGAAATGGATCTTAGGTGCTGATTATACAATCAATAAGATTGGTTTGTCTTTCAATAACACGTATTTTGGAAAAACTACTTTCCAACAACAAGGTCTTGATAATAACATTTTCACGGAGTTTGCTCCAAAAATTGTTACTGACTTAGCTATTAATTATAGTGTTACTGAAAAAATGACTCTTGCGTTTAATGTAAACAACTTGTTCAACGTTTTACCAGAATGGAGTTTCCTTTCTAAAAACGCTGCAGGAGATGCTTTATTAGCTAATGCAGCTGCTGTTAAAAATCAGTCAAACCTAATTACTTTCAACCAACGTTATTCTCGAATGACTTATGATGGTTACCACTTTAGCCAATTAGGTACAATGTTTAACTTATCGTTGAACTACAAGTTCTAGTCTTTTGCAAAATAAGGCTACAAAGCTAAAAAGGCTACTCCTCACGGAGTAGCCTTTTTTTATGAATAGAATTGAAAAGATATATTTTCAATTCCTAGAAACTGTAATTTATTCAGGGTGCATAAAACGCTGCTTCCCTAGCAACACTTCTTCGGTTTCAACATGTTCGTCATCAGGAACACAACAATCTACAGGGCATACAGCTGCACATTGAGGCTCATCATGGAAACCTTTACACTCCGTGCACTTATCGGGTACGATATAATACAATTCGTCAGATACAGGCTCTTGAACTTCGTCTGCGTCAACTTCCTTTCCGTCAGGAAGTATAACGTTTCCACTTAAAGAAGTCCCATCCTTATAGCGCCAGTCATCTGCTCCTTCATAAATAGCCGTATTCGGGCATTCCGGTTCACAGGCTCCGCAATTAATGCACTCATCTGTAATAATAATAGCCATAGTAGGAATTCTTTAGTTAAATTTGCCACAAAAGTAAGACCTAAAAGTTTATCCTACAAATAATGATCCAACTAGAACAACGAATATTTGCATTTGATCGCTTGGGCGACTTCCTCAGAAACATCAATCCAGAAGACCCGACTTATGATCATTTGTTCGATACAATAGATCGCGCTAAAAGTAATAACGGATGGTTTTCCAAAGACAACGTTTTACATGCCTTTGCAGCCTGGGGTCAGTTGCTCAACAAAAAAGAATTAATCCAATGGACACTCCCCTATTCTTTCAATCATTCAGCGCCCAAAACCATTGGTTTGGTATTAGCTGGAAACATTCCTTTGGTAGGTTTTCATGATGTCTTGAGTGTTTTAATCAGTGGAAATAAAGCCTTGGTTAAATGCTCATCTTCCGATCCCTTATTAATAGCCTTCCTGATTCAGAAACTACAAGAATTTGAACCTGCTCTTGTCAGCTTTGTAGAATTCACTAAAGAGCGGTTTACACATTTTGATGCCGTTATTGCCACTGGAAGCAATAATGCTGCACGCTACTTTGAGTATTATTTTTCTAAAGTGCCCAATCTGATTCGTTCCAATAGAAATGGTGTTGCTATTCTAGACGGAAACGAAACTAAAGAGCAACTCGAGGCTTTAGCTTTAGATATCGTTCAGTACTTTGGTTTGGGCTGCAGAAGTACATCCAAAGTATTTGTCCCCAAAGGCTACGATCTAAATTTAATTTTCGGGGCACTCTATCCGTACAACAGCCTAATGGATTCGGCTAAGTATGCAAACAATTACGATTACAACAAGGCGGTTTATCTTATGAGTCTTTTTGATTTATTAGACAACGGTTTCTTTATGCTTAAAGAAGATGCTTCTTACACTTCGCCAGTTGCCTGTCTGCATTATGAATTTTACGAGGATGTAAAAACGCTAGAAAAAAAATTGACAGTAGACAACGATTTAATTCAATGCATAACCTCCAATCAAAAAACAACAGGCCACTTTGCTTTTGGGAAAGCTCAACAGCCTCAATTGTGGGATTATGCAGATGGAAAAAATACATTAGCATTTTTAAACATATTAACGTAAAATGTTAAGAATTCACATAAAAAATGCACAATTATATGGCGTTTTTTACTGTGTAATCCAGATATTTGCACCTTAATAAAAAATATGAAAAAGCATAATTTTAGTGCAGGTCCCTCTATTCTTCCTGCTTCAGTAATGAAAAAGGCTTCCGAAGCTGTTTTAGACTTCAACGGAATGGGTCTTTCACTTATTGAAATATCACACAGAAGTAAAGAGTTTATTGCTGTTATGGAACGTGCTCAAGATTTAGCATTAGAACTTACTGGTCTCAAAGGAAAAGGATACAAAGCCTTATTTCTTCAGGGTGGAGCTAGTATGCAATTCCTTATGGCTGCTTACAACCTATTAGACAAAAAAGCTGGTTACATCAATACTGGAGCTTGGTCTAATAAAGCGGTTAAAGAAGCAAAACTTTTTGGCGAGGTAGTTGAAGTTGCATCTTCTAAAGATCAAAATTTCAATTTCATCCCTAAGGGTCATGAAATTCCTTCTGACTTAGACTATCTTCACATCACAACCAACAATACAATTTTTGGAACTCAATTTCAGGAAATTCCTGAAACCAATGTCCCGCTTATTGCTGATATGAGTTCCGACATCTTTTCAAGACAATTTGACTATTCAAAATTTGATCTCTTTTATGCTGGAGCTCAAAAAAACATGGGCCCATCGGGAGCTACTTTAATTATTGTTAAAGAAGATATTCTTGGAAAAGTGAATCGTGCAATCCCATCGATGATGGACTACCAAGTACAATTGAAAAGCGACAGTATGTTCAATACACCTGCTGTATTTCCAATTTACACTTCCATGCTAACCTTAGAATGGTTACACGAAAATGGTGGACTAGCACATATTGAAAAACACAACCAAGAAAAAGCAGCACTCATATACAACGAAATAGATCGTAATGCAGCCTTCGAAGGCTTTGCAGCAAAAGAAGATCGCTCGTTTATGAATGCAACCTTTAACCTTGCAGAAGGAATAGACGGAGCAGCTTTCGATACCCTGTGGAATGAAGCCGGGATCAGTGGACTCAAAGGACATCGTTCAGTTGGTGGATATCGTGCCTCTATTTACAATGCTCTACCCCTAGAAAGCGCTCAGCTTTTGGTTGATGTAATGCAAAAATTCGAACAAACTCTTTAAATCATATACATGAAAGTACTAGCAAACGACGGAATATCTCAAAGTGGAATTGACGCCCTTCAAGCCAAAGGCTTTGAAGTGATCACAACCAACGTAGCACAGGAACAATTAATTTCTTACATCAACGAGAATAAGGTTACCGTTTTATTGGTTAGAAGTGCAACTACAGCTCGTAAAGACTTGGTTGACTCTTGTCCCTCTCTAAAAATCATTGGAAGAGGTGGTGTTGGAATGGATAATATCGATGTTGATTATGCTCGCGAAAAAGGGTTGAAAGTAATCAATACACCTGCATCTTCATCTGCCTCAGTTGCTGAATTGGTTTTTGCTCACCTTTATGGTGGCGTTCGTTTTTTACACGACTCTAACCGCAACATGCCTTTAGAAGGAGAATCTAATTTCAAAGGCTTGAAAAAAGCTTATGCAAAAGGAATTGAACTTCGTGGCAAAACCATCGGAATTATTGGTTTCGGTCGTATTGGACAAGAAGTTGCTAAGATTGCTTTAGGTGTTGGAATGCGGGTCATTGCTGCCGATAAGTTTATGGAAACTGCAACAGTACAAGTTGCCTTATTTGATGGACAAACTGTTGATGTTGACATTAAAATCCAATCGCAAGAATCTCTATTAGCTGAATCTGATTTTGTAAGCCTTCACGTGCCAGCACAAAAAGACTATGTAATTGGTGCTAATGAATTCAATCAAATGAAAGATGGCGCAGCTATAGTCAATGCTGCTCGTGGCGGTGTAATCGACGAAGTAGCTTTACTAAAAGCACTTGATAGTGGGAAATTATCTTTTGCTGGATTAGATACTTTTGAAGAAGAACCTAAACCTGCAATGCAAGTCTTGATGCACCCAAAAGTTTCTCTTACACCTCATATAGGTGCTGCAACTGGAGAAGCTCAAGATCGTATTGGAGAAGAGTTAGCACAACAAATAGCAGAAATACTCCTTTAATGGGATATTTCAATCGCTTAAAAGATAAATGGGCTGTAGAATCAAACCTACAGCTCATTATTATTTTTGTTGTTTTTGCAATTACTGGATCTTCCTCGGTTAAAATAGCCAAACCATTATTGGAATTAATGGGTGTTGAAATAACTGTCTTTGAGGACATTTTCATGGGAAGCATACTCTACTGGATACTCCGAGTAGTAATCGTGTTTCCAATCTATCAAATCTTACTGCTCTTTTTTGGAACGATTTTTTTTCAATTCAAATTTTTCTGGAAATTTGAAAAGAAGTTTCTCAGCCGCATGGGATTCAAACGTTTTTTTCGAGAATCTTAAGACAAACTTGAAGCAATCAACTTCAAAAATTCATTTCGTGTGTTGGATTCCTTGAATGCACCTCTAAAACCAGAGGTTGTTGTCGTCGAATTTTGTTTCTGAACACCACGCATCATCATACACATGTGCGAAGCCTCTATTACTACTGCAACTCCTTGTGGTTTCAAGGTATCGTTTATGCAATCAAGAATTTGTTCCGTTAAGCGTTCTTGAACCTGCAAACGGCGGGCAAATACATCTACTACTCGAGGTATTTTACTCAATCCAACAATATGACCGTTTGGAATATATGCAATATGTGCTTTCCCAAAAAACGGTAGCATATGATGCTCACAGAGAGAATATAACTCAATGTCTTTTATAATTACCATTTCTTTATAGTCTTCCTTAAACATAGCACCTTCGAGAATCTCTTTTGGATTCATTGAATAGCCACTCGTGAGGAACTTCATAGCCTTTGCTGCGCGTTCAGGTGTCTTTACAAGACCTTCCCGTTCTGTATTTTCGCCAAGAAGGCTTATTACGTTGGTGAAATTTTCTTTAAGTTCTTCGGTTAGTGGTAACGTTTCGATGTTAAAGTTTTCGTTGATCATATAGTTTTTAAAAGGTGCAGGTAGTTTTGTTTTAGCTTTTGAATTTTTGGGCTTATGATATATGAACAATAACCTTGTTCACTGTTGTCATTATAATAATTATGGTGCTCCTCCTCTGCTCTGTAAAAGGGCATTTCGGATAGTAATTCCGTTACAATAGGCGACTCGAAGGTCGATTTCTGTAGTTCTGCAATTAAATCAGTTGCAATTTCTCTTTGTGCATCGGTAGTATAAAAAATTGAGGAACGGTATTGCGTTCCGACATCGTTACCTTGACGATTTAATGTGGTTGGATCGTGTGTAGCAAAAAAAACGGTTAATAGGGTTCTATACGATATTACAGTAGGGTCAAAAACTACCTTGATCCCTTCTGTATGTCCCGTTCTTCCGGAACAAACTTCACGATAGGCAGGGTTTTTTATGTTGCCACCCATATAGCCGGAATGAATTTCTTCAACTCCATTTAGTCGTTGAAATACTGCTTCTGTACACCAAAAACACCCCCCCGCAATATATGCTGTTTCTAACGAATTCATATCCTTTATTTTGTTTAACAAATATATATATTTAATAAACAAACTTCGTTCGCTTCTCAAATAATTAACATTAAAAAGATAAACTTAATTCAGTATAAAATTAAAAAAAACTAAGCTACCTCCTAGAGAAAAACAGATTAAATAGTACTTTGTACTCGCTATGGAAAAACTCATTATTGCACGTAATATTCACAAGAAATTAGGCGATGTTAACATACTCAAAAACATTGCTCTAGAAATTAATTCTGGAGAAATTATAGCAATAGTTGGCCCTTCTGGCGCAGGAAAAACAACACTTTTACAAATATTGGGCACCTTATCAACTCCCGACTCAGGATCGGATGTTTCCTTACAGATTGACAAAACCAACATCTTGAATTTAAAAGAAAATGAACTTTCAGAGTTTAGAAATCAAGCGTTGGGCTTTATTTTTCAATTTCATGAACTACTCCCAGAATTCAATGCCATAGAAAATGTAATGATTCCTGCTTTCATTAAAGGCTCGCCAAGAAAGGAAGCTGAAAAAAGAGCAACAGAATTACTAGATCAATTGGGCTTATCGTCGAGAAGCTCGCACAAACCCAATGAACTCTCAGGCGGAGAACAACAGCGCGTTGCTGTAGCTCGCGCACTAATGAATAACCCTAAAATTATTTTTGCAGACGAACCGAGTGGTAATTTAGATAGTCAAACTGCAGAGCAACTCCATCAATTGTTCTTTGATCTAAGAGATCAATTCGGCCATACGTTTGTTATTGTAACCCACAACCAAGAATTAGCCGAAAAAGCAGATCGCAAAATTGAATTAATTGACGGAGAAATTGTCCTCTAAATGAATTTTAGCGAATTAAAAGAGTTTTTAGATCTAAAGGCACAACATTATCAGTCGCAAGAATTCATTGAAGCCGACCCCATTCAAATCCCACATCGTTTTTCAAAAAAAGAAGATATTGAAATAGCAGGTTTTTTAGCCGCTACAATTGCTTGGGGCAATAGAACCAGCATCATCAAAAATGCAACTAAAATGATGTCGCTTATGGATGAATCTCCCCATGATTTCATAACGAACCACGAGGCAAAAGATTTAGAGGTTTTTAACGGGTTTGTACATCGAACCTTCAATGCTGAAGATTTAAAATACTTTGTTGGTGCCTTACAGAATTTATATAAAAATCATGGCGGACTTGAAACTGCCATGTCACAAGATGCCGCAGAACTGGGCGTTCAAACTGCTTTGCATCATTTCAAAAAACGCTTTTTTGAACTTCCCCATCAAATACGTACACAAAAACACTTGGCTGATCCTCTTAAAGGTTCAGCAGCAAAACGCATCAATATGTATTTGCGGTGGATGGTTCGCTCCTCCTCCACTGGTGTAGATTTCGGAATATGGGAAAGCATTCACTCCCGACAACTTTCATGTCCCTTAGATGTTCACTCTGGAACTATAGCCCGTAAATTAGGGATTCTCGACCGTAAACAAAACGATGCAAAAGCTGTTTTAGAGCTCGACAATCAACTGCGATTAATGGATGCTGAAGACCCTGTGAAATACGATTTTGCACTCTTTGGATTGGGTGCATTTGAGAAATTTTAAAGCTGCCATCAATTAATTCATACAGATTCCCATTTGTTTTGTACTTTTGTAAGCACATTCGGAACTTGTTTTACAATTAATGAAAATACTCCTTCAAAAAGCGACTTTAATTGACTCAAAGCACGCCTTCCATTACTCCACTAAAGATATTTTAATCACCAACGGTATCATCACTGCGATAGAGGATGAGATTATTGATGAAACTGCTGAAATAATTAGCTATCCTAACCTGCATATTTCACGTGGTTGGTTTGACAGTAGTGTTTGCTTTGGAGAACCTGGATATGAAGAAAGAGAGACCTTGGAAAACGGTCTGAAAACTGCTGGCTTGAGTGGTTTTACTCAAATTGCAGTCAACCCAAACACCAATCCAATAACAGACAACCAATCGACTGTATGCTATTTGAAAAACGCTGGAAACAAAACGGCAACTCAAATACACCCAATCGCTTCTTTCTCGAAAAACCAAGAAGGAAAACTATTAACGGAGTTATACGATTTAAAACAAAATGGAGCGGTAGCTTTTGGTGACTATAAAAAGTCCATAAAAAACGCTGAGTTACTTAAAATTGCACTTCAATATGCCCAACGTTTTGACGGCCTCCTAATTTCGCACCCTACCGATACGAGTATTGGAAGTCAGGGTGGTGTTCACGAAGGAGATGTAAGTACACGCAACGGCTTATCGGGAACACCAACCCTAAGTGAGATTCTCCAAATTCAGCGTGACCTTGCCGTTTTAGAATATTCAGGTGGGAAACTGCACATTCCAGTTTTATCATCTGCTGCAGCTGTAGAACTCATTCGCAAGTCAAAAAAACAGGGCCTACAAATTAGTTGTAGTGTAGCTTTAGCCAATTTAGTTTTTACAGAAGAAGAGCTTTCTGATTTCAATACACATTTCAAATTAGATCCACCTCTGAGAACAGATGCAGATCGAACGGCTTTAAGACAAGGAGTAATTGATGGAACCATCGATATGGTTACATCCAATCACGAGCCATTGAATGTTGAATTAAAGCACTTAGAATTTGAATACGCTGCAACTGGAACCATTGGTTTAGAAGCAATGTTTGGAGTTTTATGTACCCTCTTTCCTCTAGAAAAAGTGATCGCTATTTTAACAAAAGGAAAAACACGTTTTGGGATTGAAAACCAACCTATAGAAGTTGGTCAACAAGCAAATCTAAGTTTATTCAACCCATCCGGAAATGGCACACTTAAAGAAGAACAAATACTTTCGAGTTCAAAAAATTGCGCCTTCCTGAACAGCCCTACACAAGGAACTGTTTATGGGGCTATTAATAATACACAGACTACCCTTAAATGAATATAGATTCCAATCAAGTTTTAGAATACCTACATCAAGTCCCAAGTGAAGAAAGTTCAAATCCTCCCGTATTATTTTTAATCCACGGATATGGTAGTCATGAGGGGGACTTATTTTCTTTTGCACGTTACCTTCCCAAAACCTATCACATCATAGCGCTTCGTGCTCCTATTGTGCTTAGTGAAGGTAGTTATGCTTGGTATACGATTACTTTTGATGAAGACATGAACAAGTGGTCGAACGATGAAGAAGGAATTCAATCTCGCGATTTAATTCAACACAATGTAAAATATCATTTGGATCGAATCAATTCGACTAGAGAACAAGTAGATTTTTTAGGGTTTAGTCAAGGTGCAATTTTGAGTTGGGCTTTGGGTCTTACTTATCCCAAAATGATCGATAAAATAATGGCTCTCAGTGGTTTTTTTAACCCAAAACTAATATCGGATAACGAGGATAGCAAAGCAGCATTAAACTGTTTCAGTTCGCATGGAATAATTGATCCAGTAATTCCAATAAGTCATACTCGGGAGGGAATTGATTTACTTCGGGAGCATGGAGTTTCTGTTACATATAAAGAGTATGATGCACCGCACACCATCAGTCCTGACAACTTTAAGGATTTAATGGAATGGCTTCAAAACCAAATCCACTAGTTTGTTGCATATAAAAAATGTTCTACAACAGTAAACGTTAAAACACCATCAGCAGCTACTTGATACTTAATTAACAACTCCCCCCAAAAGGTTCCATCAGAAAAATCTGCAATGACCCATTTGTGGTTCAAGACCTTAATTTTATTAATCAAGAATTTACCCCCCATCTGAGCATAGGGAACTAACGATTTATCTTCCCCCAATAAATTGGTGTCGTATATAGCATCTTTTATAAGTGCAGAAGTAACTGGAAAGTCCAAATCATCAAAATAGACTAGCGCTTCTTCGTTAGTGTCCAACGAAAAATAAACATTCTCAAAAAAACGACGTTTCTCTACTTTCAATGAATCTTTTAAGGCCTTGAGTTGGTTTTGTTTTTTTTCTAGCCGACTCTGCTGATCAATCATTATTTTATTGCTATTGACAATTTGAAAGACAAGAATCAAAGCAACAAAAGAAAAGAGGTAAATGAAGATGTTTTTTTTCATAAGATGTATTGAATAAATAGTGTGTAAACTAGGTTGATGTTATTTCTAAAGTATCGTAAGCTAAATGAATATGATCAGGCAAATTTGCCTCTACTTCGTCATGAAAGCCCAGTAAATGGCTGATATGAGTAAAATAAGCTTTTTGGGGTTGCAGAAGTTCAACTAGCGCAAGTGCTTCTTCTAAATTTAAATGCGAAGGATGTGGCTCAACTCGAAGAGCACTAAGTACCAAAACATCGAGGTTCTTTAATTTTTCCATTTCTTCACCAGCAATTGTCTTTACATCAGTCAAATAAGCAAAATTTCCAAATCGGTAACCCATTACTTCTAGTTTGTGATGCATTACTTCTATGGGGGTTATCCATTGATTATGCAGTTTAAAAGGAGTGTTTTTATCTAGAATAATTCGTTCAACCGATGGAGCCCCAGGGTACTTATTTTCATCGTTCATGATGTACGAAAAGCGTTGCTCTAATGCTGAAAAAACTTTTTGTGTTGCAAAAAAATTAATGTTTCCTTGTCTAAAAAAAAAGGGTCGGATATCATCGAGTCCAGCTGTGTGGTCCGAATGTTCATGGGTAAACAAAATTCCATCAAGTTTTTCGATTGGATTTCGCAAGAGTTGTTGTCTAAAATCTGGACCACAATCGATTACAAAATAATAATCATTCCATGCAATGGAGATCGATACACGTAAGCGTTTGTCTTTAGGGTTTTGACTATGACAGACGGGATGCTTACTGCCAATAATTGGAATTCCTTGGGAGGTTCCTGTTCCTAAAAAAGTAATTTTAAACATGATTTCAAAGGTAGAAATTTGTCTCTAGAATAAACAAACTTTGTACATTTGTTGCGAAATACATTTTTATGTCAACACAACTACCCGGTGAACGTGCTCTTGAAAACAGACCCTCAATTGAAGCGAAAGCATTACGCATCAACCTTAATGAACACATTTATGGGACTTTTGCAGAAATTGGTGCTGGCCAAGAAGTTGCCCGTCACTTTTTTAGAGTTGGTGGTGCCTCAGGAACGATAGCAAAGACCATCAGTGCCTACGACAAGAATTTTAGTGATAACATATACGGGGAAGACGAAGACGGTAGATACGTTACTGAAACACGTCTGAGTAAGATGTTGAATCATGAAATGAAATTGCTTGAAAACAGGATTCCAAGATCTGAGAATCCAAACAAAATGTTTTTCACCTATGCAAATACAGTAACAACCATCGATTTTGCGAAAAAGTTCAAGGGTCATGGTTGGATGGGTATTCGTTTTCAAACTGGTCCAGATAAAGAGTTTAGTGAAATTACCCTCCACGTACGTTTTCATCAAACCGAAGCACGATTCCAACAAGAATCTGTAGGTATTATGGGAGCTAATCTTATTTACGGTGCTTTTTACAAGCACAACGAACCAAAAAAACTTTTAAAATATTTATACGACCATATCGACAAAGATGCCATTGAGATTGATACCATCAATTTCTCAGGGCCAAACTTTGAAGGGGTTGACAACCGCTTAATGAGTCTACAACTTGTTAAAAAAGGAATGACTGAAGCCGTGATGTTCAATCCGAATGGTAATAACATTTTGCCAGCAAGGGAACTTTATAAGAAAAACATCTTAGCCTTAAGAGGTAGTTTTAGACCAGTAACTAAGGTTAACATTGACATGTTCGAAAAATCTCTTGAGGTATTTTTAAAAGAACGCGAAGTTGATGAAAATAAAACCGTTGTAATTTTCGAAATCACACTTTCCAACCTTACTTCCCAAGGAGAAATTGATGAAAAGGATTTTATGGATCGAGCCATGCTACTGTGTTCACTCGGTCATATTGTTATGATATCAAATTTTAAAGAATATTATCGTCTAGTAGACTATCTATCTCAATACACTAAAAAACAAATGGCCTTGGCTATGGGAGTGAATAGTTTCGTTGAAATTTTTGACGAAAACTATTACACAGATTTGAGTGGTGGTATTCTAGAAGCCTTTGGAAAAATGTTTTACAACAACCTCAAGGTTTACCTCTATCCTATGAAAGATGAGAAGGGTGAGGTTGTTACGAGCAATAACCTTAAACTTCATCCGAGAATGAAGGATTTCTATAAATTCTTCAAATACAACGGAAAGGTTATGGATATC
This sequence comes from Flavobacteriaceae bacterium, assembly GCA_018608425.1. GTDB lineage: Bacteria > Bacteroidota > Bacteroidia > Flavobacteriales > Flavobacteriaceae > Arcticimaribacter. The sequence continues at coordinate 2,349 of JABAZL010000077.1, read as the reverse complement.
TTTGATTTTGATCCTGAATATTTGGATATTTTTTCTCGCGAAATCTTAAAGAAAATCAAGAATAACGAAGCGGGATGGGACGAACATCTTCCAGAAGGTATTTCAGAAATGATTGTAAAAAAGAAAATGTTTGGGTACAACCCCGCATTGAAAAAATAAACCCTAAGCGTCTGCTTCTAAGATTTGAGCAGCATGCGCTTTTGTTTTTACCTTATCTATCACCCGTTCTACTTTTCCGTCTCCATCAACTATAAACGTTTTACGATGAATACCGTCGTATTCTTTCCCCATAAACTTCTTCAAACCCCAAACGCCAAAAGCATTGATGACTTCCTTGTTTTCATCTGCTAAAAGAGGAAAAGGGAATTCGTGTTTATTAGAAAAATTAAATTGCTTCTTTTGACTATCTGCACTGACTCCCAGCAAACTGTAGCCAGCGTTTTTGAGCTCTTGATAATGATCGCGTAAATCACAAGCTTCTGCTGTACAACCGGGCGTACTTGCTTTGGGATAAAAGAAAACAACGAGTTTTTTTCCTTTATAATCTTCTAAATTGTGAATGGTTCCTTTTTCATCAGCACAACTAAAGTTTGGAACTAAATCGCCTACATTGAGTGTATTCATTTGTTATTTTTTTCTAAATTACAAAAAGATTAAACGGTGCAATAATCCAGAAGAGTTTGTTTTATTGAAATAAAACTAAACCGCTGAAATCCAATTCTAATGACCAAAAAAGAAAAAGTAGCTTTTACCATGAAAACCCTTCAGGATTTATATCCTGAAATTCCGATCCCGCTGGATCATAAGGACCCCTTCACACTATTGATTGCAGTTTTACTATCCGCTCAAAGTACAGATGTCCGTGTCAACAAAATAACACCACTTCTTTTTGAACGTGCCGATACGCCGCAAGAAATGATCAAACTCACAGTAGAGGAGATTCGCGAGATCATTAAACCTGTAGGCTTATCGCCAATGAAATCTAAAGGTATCCATGGTTTGTCACACATACTTCTGGATAAACACGATGGAAAAGTTCCTCAAGATTTTGAATCCTTAGAGGCGCTTCCAGCTGTCGGACACAAAACTGCTGGAGTGGTTATGGCGCAAGCATTCGGAGTTCCAGCATTCCCCGTTGACACACACATCCACAGATTATTATACCGGTGGGGGTTTTCTAAAGGAACCAATGTAGTTCAAACGGAACGAGATGCAAAAAGGCTGTTCCCAAAAGAATGCTGGAATGATTTACACTTGCAGATTATTTGGTATGGGAGGGAATATTCGCCTGCACGAGGTTGGAAAATTGAACAGGATATTATTACTAAAACTATTGGGAGGAAATCCGTTTTGAAAGCATTTGAAAACAAATAGTCATTTGTTTCAAACTACTCCTTTGGCTTAATCGATTCTTCGGAAGTATTGAGAGTCTTAAAAGCTTTTGAAAAAGCAAGGATACGTTTTACTGATAAATCACTAGGACCATCAGTCAATATCGGAGGTTTTTTTTTGGAGTAATTTTGTTCCATATATGTTCGTTACACATTGAGAACGCAAAAAAAACTAAAATCGTATGTTTAGGCAGACAAAACAATTTGATGCTCGGCAATAAGTTTACGGATATTAATTACTGCATATCGCATGCGGCCAAGTGCAGTATTGATGCTAACCCCAGTAGAATCGGCAATTTCCTTGAAACTCATGTCTTTATACAAACGCATTGTAAGCACTTCTCTCTGATCGTCTGGTAATTCCGTAATCAACTTTTGTAAGTCTTCAACAACTTGTTTATCAATCATGCTACTTTCGACATTGGGAACATCATCACCAATGATTTGAAAAATATCAAAATCATCTTTGCTTTCAAAAATTGGAATCCGATTACTTTTTCTGAAATGATCGATTACTAAATTGTGTGAGATACGCATTACCCATGGTAAAAATTTACCTTCTTCATGGTATACTCCTCTTTTAAGTGTTCGGATTACTTTAATAAAGGTGTCTTGAAAAATATCTTCAGCAATATCGCGATCAAAAACTTTCGAATATATGAAGTTAAAAATCTTTAACTTATGACGTTCTACAAGAACTGCTAATGAGCGTTCACAACCGTTTATATATCCAGTTACAAGGACAGCGTCTTTTTCTTTAATGAGGGAATTTGACATATACATTACTTTTAAACACCCATTAGGTGCGGGTTTTCGATAAATTTAAAAGTAGCTTTGTTGTATATGTATATATTTTAATAAAACAAATATAGAAATATTTTTTAACATTACAATAATCTCAGTACGTTTTCGTTGTTTTGAACCAAACTTGAAATAGCAGAACACTCGCAATTCAAGT
>JABAZL010000127.1 GCA_018608425.1 Flavobacteriaceae bacterium | reverse complement strand
TTTCTAAACATCTTCCATCCTTAACCGATGTCAGAAAAGGAGGAAATAATATTGTACGTTTTTACACCGATGTAGTTTTTAAAACAATTGCTAACTAATGAGAAAAAATAAACATAAACTATTGCCCATAGTTGGTTTGATGACTCTTTTCATAGTTGTTGGCTCTATGGTAATTGCTCCTTTAGTTCTTTCGATTGATCACTATAAGAACATTGAACTTGTTTTGGATGATGTTAGTTTTGAGAAACAATCAAATAAAAAAGAGAGCCAAGAGGAAGAGGACACAAAGGACGAAAAAGAAGAGGTTTTTCTTTTGAGTTTTTCTCAAGATAATCCGACCTCAATCAAGAGGAATACCATTTATAGTGCGCAAAATTATCTAATGGGTTTTACACTCGAAACGCATATTCCGCCTCCCGAACATATCTAATTCTTCCTTTATTTTTGCTTTAAAAGCTATTCATGGTTTAATGTGTGTAGCACGATAATTTAAAGCGTATCCCATTTTTTAATATTCACTAGGTAGTCATTCGACTGCTTTTTGTCTCAATTTACTATAAAACACAAATGAATAATTCAAATCCTTTTAAAAATTTCAAATCCGATATTCCTGCAAGTATCGTAGTCTTCTTTGTAGCAATTCCTCTTTGTTTAGGTATTGCATTAGCGAGTGGAGCGCCACTATTTTCAGGGCTAATAGCAGGAATCATAGGGGGCGTTGTAGTAGGCACGCTGAGTGGCTCTCCTACAGGGGTAAGTGGCCCAGCTGCTGGTTTGGCCGCCATTGTTTTGACCGCAATTGGTACACTCGGAACTTTCGAGAACTTCTTACTAGCTGTTGTTCTTGGTGGTGTTATCCAATTAATCTTTGGAATCCTTAAAGCTGGAGTTATTGGTTATTACTTTCCTTCTTCAGTAATTAAAGGAATGCTAACGGGAATTGGAATCATTATTATTTTAAAACAAATTCCACACTTTTTTGGATACAATTCTGCCCTAGAAGGAAATTTTGCTTTTTTCCATCTGGATGGTGAGAACACTTTTTCTGAAATAATTAATTCCCTCAATTTTATTAGCCCTGGTGCAACCTTAATTGCGTTTATCGCTATGTTCATACTCCTTTTATGGAGTAATGTATTGACTAAAAAAGGTAAGATCTTTCAGCTTATCCAAGGGCCTTTGGTCGCTGTTGCTGGTGGTATCGTTTATTTTTTAATAACTCAGGGCAATGCAACTTGGGGAATTTCATCGGACCTTTTAGTGCGTGTTCCAGTTCCAAAAGATGCTTCTTCATTCTTTGATCAGTTTAGTTTCCCCAATTATGGAGCGATAAGCAATCCACAAGTTTGGATTACAGCTTTTACAATAGCCTTAGTTGCTAGTTTAGAAACCTTGTTGTGTGTTGAAGCAACTGATAAAATTGATCCTTACAAAAGAGTTACACCAACCAACCGAGAATTATTAGCTCAGGGAGTTGGGAACATATTGTCAGGTATGATCGGTGGTCTTCCGGTAACTCAGGTTATCGTTCGAAGTTCGGCGAATATTCAGTCGGGTGGAAAAACAAAAATGTCAGCCATCATTCATGGGGTGCTATTGCTTATTTCTGTGATTTTGATTCCTACTTTATTGAACAAGATTCCATTATCAGTTCTTGCAGCTATTCTCTTTATTGTTGGATATAAATTGGCAAAACCTTCCTTGTTTGTCTCCATGTATAAACTGGGGTGGAAACAATTTCTTCCCTTCGCAGTTACCGTAACTGGAATTATTTTTACCGATCTTTTAATTGGTATTGCACTAGGTTTAATGGTTGGTATTGTGGTAATTTTAATCAAGAGTTTTCAAAACTCACATTTCTTGCACATAGAAGATAAAAGTAATGGAATACATAAAATCAAAATGACCTTAGCAGAAGAAGTTACTTTTTTTAACAAAGGTGCAATTCTCAAAGAACTCGACAGTTTACCGTTAGAGAGTTATTTAGAATTAGATGTTAGAAAAACGCGTTATCTTGATAATGATATTATAGAAATTTTAGAAGATTTTTCTGAAAAAGCAAGAAATAGAAAGATTAATATTAATTTAATATCCGAAAGAGGAATCCAAGAAAATCCGGATAGCTTCATTCAATTTTTCCAACTAACCCCAAGAACAAATTAATTCAAACTAAATAATTAAAAAACAACATTATGAAAGCACATACAAAAGAAACACAAGATTTAATGACTCCTAGCTTAGCACTAGACGCTCTGAAAACAGGAAACGATAGATTCCTTAAAGGGAATCAAGTTACCAGAAACCTAAACGCACAAGTTGATGAGACGAGTGGCGGACAATATCCTTTTGCAACCGTTTTGCATTGTATTGATTCCCGAGTATCGGCTGAGCATGTATTTGATCAGGGAATAGGAGATTTATTCAGTATTCGTATCGCAGGGAATTTTGTAAACGAAGATATTTTAGGAAGTATGGAGTTTGCTTGTAAACTAGCAGGAACCAAAGTTCTAGTTGTACTCGGCCACACAGCCTGTGGTGCAATCAAAGGTGCTTGTGATCACGCACGTTTAGGTAACCTTACGGCATTGATCAACAAGCTTGAGCCTGCTGTAGAAGCGGTTGATTCTCCAGCAGAAGCAGATTTAAGAAACTCATCGAACATTGATTTCGTAAACGGAGTTGCTGCTAAGAATGTGCTGATGACCATCGATAATATCCGAAGCCAAAGCCCTATCCTAAAAGAAATGGAAGCTGATGGTGCTATAAAAATTGTTGGAGGTATGTACGATATAGCAACAGGAAATGTCAATTTCTATGAATAAGAAACAAAGTGTATTTATGATAGCATTAGCGTTTATGTTAATGCTACCTTCTTTAGCTCAGGCTCAAGACAGTGAATTCGGAAATTGGCTTGTTTATATTGGCAGCAAAAAACTAAATACCAAGTGGAATCTGCACAATGAAATTCAATACCGAAACTACAACGCCATTGGCGACCTAGAACAATTGTTGTTACGAACGGGAATAGGGTATAACCTAACCGAAAACAACAACAACTTACTTTTGGGGTATGGTTTCATTGCATCGGAGAATTATGTAGGGAACACGGACGATAAAACAACGGTAAACGAACATCGAATTTTTCAGCAGTTTACAGCAAAGCAAAAAGTGGGTAAAATTGGACTAACCCATCGCTATCGTTTTGAGCAACGCTTTGTTGAATCGGATTTCAAAGCACGCTTACGCTATTTCTTAGCCCTTAAAATCCCTTTGGCCAAGGCAAAGACTTCAGAAGAAGATGGAGAAGAACAGCTGCCTTCTAAGTTTTATTTGTCAGCCTACAACGAAATCTTTTTAAACACCAAGTCTTCTGCGTTTGATCGCAATCGGGTGTATGGTGGTTTGGGCTATCAGCTGAGCAAAAACGTTCGTATCGAAGCTGGGTATATGAATCAAATTTTTGAAACCAGCAGTAGAGATCAGTTCAACCTGATCACCTTTGTGAATTTCTAAATCTGTAATCGATTTTCGTGTTTTTTTATTTAATAAAAATATTGAAAACACAATTTTCACCTCAGTAATCACAGTGTGTTCATGACGTTAAAATTTTCTTTAACGTCATGAATATTCTTGTATCGTACTTGTTTTAGTTTAATAATAAATTATAATTTTTTTACCATAAAAAAATATTCGATTTGCTATTGCACTTATTTTTTTCTCCTTTACACTTTATTCTCAAAGTACATCTTCAACGATCACAGTCGGGGATTTTTTTGTGATTGGTGCTGCAGAAAACAACAACTACACCTACATTAACTTTCCCAAGCCCAACATCATTATTAAAAAAGGAGACTATTGTTTCTATGTGTTTTCTAAATTTTTTCATTTTAGATTTTAAAGATCAAAACTGTTTTTACAAGATCAAATACCCTCTGCAAATTTTGAGAATACTTGTTTGTGATGTTCGAGATCTAGGGAGGGCGACATGGACACGCGTACGATATAATCCTTATCACCTTCTTTTGTGGTGCCTTGTGTGGAAGTAGCCGGAATGGTCCAATAACAACCACTGAGTTGCCCATAGCTTACGCAAAACTTACTTTCGTTTGGAATTTCAGTAATCATCAGATGAATCAATTTAAGGTTCAGTGCGCGCTTATGTGCTTCTTTTTCTTCGGCTGTATTGCCATGGGTGGGTAGGTCTAGGGAAAATACAGAAGGGGTAAAGCCTTGATTGGCTAAATCTTCCGAAACAAAATTTATTTTTGCACTGGCTAGTGTTTCTTGAATGTGATTTACAAAGGATCGAGTGTTCAGATACGCATCCTCAATGCGTTGCTTCATCGATGGCATTTGCGTTGCCAAAAACTCCATTTGAAGTGGGGTTGCTTCGTTATCGCACAGTTGCAGATGCAGTTCTATTTTTTCCATCAAAGCATCCGTTGTAGTATTTCCAACGCAGTAGCCTGCAGTACAGAGTCCACCACTTGGGAATTTAGATCCACTCACATACGAAATTGTTCGAACGGAAGACAGTATAGCACCGGCTCCTAAAAAGTGAACGTTTGGACAAAAAGTTTGATCTAAAATAAATACAGGATCGATTGCAGTTGCCCCAGATGTAGTAGTTCGCACCTTACTTAAAACTGCCTTTAGTTGAACCAAATCAGGAACCTCGACTCGCGGGTTGGTTGGGATTTCGGCAATGATATACGGAACAGCATCTTGGGCAGCAAGCTGCTCTAAAATGGTATCAATGCTTTGTACCATATCGTTTCCAGCGTCAACGGGTAAATCTACAACTGCTACATTATCAATGCAGGCAGCAACGCGTCG
>JABAZL010000076.1 GCA_018608425.1 Flavobacteriaceae bacterium | reverse complement strand
ACTTCTCCAGCCCCTGCGATAATTATTTTCATAGAGTAATATTCAATAAACTCAAGACAAATATACTAATTAGTTTAGAGTTAGCTTATAAAACTGAAGCTACCAAAAATAAATTTACCATTGCAGCTCATTTAAAGACAAATAAAAAAGAGAAATAGGAGGTGAAAATTTCTTCATTATCTATCTTTGTAATCTATGAAAAAGAGCGTTACACCCTACAATCAAGAAGATTCTAAGAAAAAGCAAGTCACTGAAATGTTTGACGGCATCTCAACTGAATACGACGCACTGAACCGAAAGATATCTCTTGGTATTGATGTTAAATGGAGAAGAAGGGTTGTTGATCTTTTGATTCCTAAAAAACCAGAAAGCATTTTAGATATTGCCACTGGAACAGGTGATTTAGCTCTTGCACTTACTGCCACTAGGGCTTCAAGAATTGTAGGACTTGATATTTCTGCAGGGATGCTTTCCGTTGGGAAAGATAAAGTAAAAGTGGAAAATCTTGAAAATACCATCGAAATGGTTATTGGCGACAGTGAAGCTTTGACTTATGACGACAATTCTTTTGATGCAGTTACTGTTGCCTTTGGAGTTAGGAATTTTGAAAATTTAGAGCTAGGGCTTTCCGAATTATTTAGAGTACTAAAACCAGGAGGAACTTTAGTGGTCTTAGAAACTGCTGTACCAACGCGTTTCCCTTTCAAACAGGGTTATAAATTCCATACTCAAGTCATCATTCCGCTTATGGGTAAACTCTTTACACGCGATCAAGCCGCCTATAAATATCTCTCAGATTCAGCTGCTGTTTTTCCTCACGGAAAGCAGTTCAACAATATTTTAGAGAAAATGGGGTTTATAGAAGTAGAAGACAGTCCACAAACCTTAGGGGTTGCCTCAATATATTGTGCCACAAAACCTTAATCTCCCCAGAGCGGCATTTCTAACACTTAGCCTTTTTCTTTTAGGAATAACGGTCGTAAACGCTCAATACCCTACTGTTACTGAACGGGTTCAAAATCTCCAAGATTTTGATGAACGATTTTTACATTACGGATATTATTTTGGCATCAATCAATTTGGCTTTAAGTTTGAATATGAAAAAACATATTCTGCTCCAACTATCCTTAGTGGACGTGGATTACCCGACATTGAACTTGTGAAAAATTATGGCTTTAACGTAGGCTTGATTGGAGACATGCGGATTAATAAATTTTTGAACCTTCGTTTTGAGCCTGGCTTATATTATAATCAACGAGATTTTATTTACCCAGACGCGACACCCGGCCTCAGTACAGATCAAGATTATCTACGTGAAATTAAATCCACCTACATCCACTTACCTTTATTGATAAAATTCAGTGCCTTGCGAATAAATAATTTCAAACCTTATTTGGTTGGAGGTATTTCTTCTTCTTTCAATTTATCGAGCAACAAAAAAAGTACGGACGATAATTCCAACAATGTATTTCGGGTAATTAGTCAAACCTATAATTATGAAATTGGTTTCGGAGTTGATTTTTATCTCCCTTATTTCAAGTTTTCACCATCCATCCGTGGCCTTTTTTCAATAGACAATGAATTGATACAAGATGTTGATCCAATGAGTCCATGGACATCCAACATCAACAACTTGTTTTCTCAGGCAATACTCATCAATTTTACTTTTGAATAACTACGTTCTGAATGCTTGTCCTAAAACGATAGCGGCAGCTATGGCAACATTTAAACTCTCAGCTCCTTCTTCTGATCCGAAACGAGGAATTGTTATAGCGTGTTTGATATATGCTTTCACTTCTTCAGAGAGTCCATGAGATTCACTACCCAATAAAAGTATACCTTCAGAATCTAATGGTTCGTCATAAACAGAGCTACCTGCCAATAAGGTTCCGTATATTGGTTTGTCCGTATTCTTAAGAAAAGAAACTAAGTCCGTATAAACACAATTCACTTGAGACAAAGAACCCATCGTGGCCTGAACAACTTTTGGATTATAACAATCGACTGTATCCAAAGAACAAATTAGAGTAGCTATACCAAACCAATCGCAGAGTCTGATTATTGTACCTAAATTACCTGGGTCGGTTACCCCATCTAATGCTAGAATACGTCCCTCGTGCGAAAAAGACTGTTGTATCGGAATCCGAAAAACACCCAAAACCGAGCTGGAAGACTTTAACGAACTGATACGTTCCATCTCTTTTGAACTAATCAGTTTCTCCTCCGCATTTCCAAAAGATTCTGTAACATAGATACTTTCGGCGATCCACCCAGATTTCAATAAATCGCGGACTGTTTTCTCACCCTCAGCAACAAAGAGTTGAAGCTCTTTTCGATCCTTCTTATTTTGCAAACTTTTGATTCGCTTGATTTCATTCTTCGTAATCATAAATGATGTATTTTTGCCTTAAATTAGGTTTCACTTTGAACGGAAGGCTCACAAAAATAATCATTCTAAGCATGTTATCCTTATGCTTCTACAAATGTAGTAGCACAAAAAACATTGCGCCTTCTCAAAGCGTTCTAGTTCGAGAGGCATTTTTAAAGAATGGAACGCTTTTAAAACGCGACCTTTCAAAACAACTCAGCGTTTCCCCTCCCAACACAAAAGCCTTTGGGATTCCAATCAAACTTCACATCTATAACCTTGCTAAAGAAAATCCAGATAGTTTGTTTAATGATTGGTTGAACAAAAAACCAAAACGAAATGAACGACTGACAAAAATATATTCTGAAAAGCAAGTCGATCAGCTTAAGAAATACAAAAGGAATTTTAATTTTTGGCTCAAAAAATCAGGTGAACCTCCATCAATCTACTTTGAAAATAACAGTAACAGCACTTCTAAGAGATTAGAACAATATTATAAAAATAAAGGCTTTTTCAATGCCTCTGTGGTCACCTCAATAGATACCATAGCGCCCCAAAAAGTTAATGTTACTTACCAAGTTGAGACAGGAGAATCATTTGTTGTAGACCAAAAAATAGAAGACATTGCCTCGGCTGACTTGGATTCGATTTATCGGAAAAACGAAGAAAATAGTTTTATTAAAGAAGGTGAAGTTTTTGAAGTTGAAAATTTTAACAAAGAACGCGATCGGTTGGTACAGTTATTCCGAAACAATGGTATAGAAAATTTTCAGCAAAAATCAATTCGTTTTAAAGCGTACCTCGACAGCCTAGGCGAAGACCATAAAATCCCAGTAGGTATTGTAATTCAAAATGAGGCTAAACGAGACCAAAACAATATTGTAGAAATTCCATACGTAGTTCAGAAGGTTAATAAAATTAAGCTTTACATAGAAGATCCAAATAAAGAATTTTCGGTTTACACAGATACCATACAATTCAATTCGTTAACCATACTATCCGACGGGAAGTTGAATTACAAACCAAAAACACTAGCAAGTGGTGTAACTATCAAAGAAGGTCTTCCTTATAGCGATCAGGACCGATCGAATACTTATCGGTATTTTTCTGATCTCCGCATTTTCAAATACCCAAATATCGATTTCTCTACAGATGCAAAAGACTCACTTGGCTTAATTTCTTCTATTTATCTTACTCCGAGAGAACCTTTTTCTGTTGGTTTTGATTTAGACCTTTCTCACTCCAACATTCAGTTTTTTGGAATCAGTCTTGGGAGCTCCGTTATAAGTCGTAATGTATTTAAAGGAACTGAAACACTAGAATTGGGTTTAAAAGGAACCATCGGTGCATCAAAAGATGTTGCAGACAAGAACGATGATTTTTTCAATATTTTTGAGTTTGGAGGCGATTTAAAACTTCGAATTCCTAGAATGGTTTTTCCTTTTAACGGCTCACTTTTCAAGAATTATTTTGAAAAGCCCAGCACCAACATCATTATCGGTACTTCGTTTCAACAAAACATTGGTCTAGATAAGCAGAACTTTGTAGGAACACTAGAATATCAATGGAGTAAAAATAAAACACAAAAATACAATTTCAAACTGTTGGATCTCGAGTTCGTAAACAACAAAGCCATTGCTAATTATTTTAATGTGTATCGTAATTCATATGACCGCCTAAACAGCATTGCACAGCAAATCCGATACAACTCTGAATTTATTATAAACGATAATCTGGTGATTCCAAATGGAACAACAGAATTCATAAACCAAGTTATCCAAGGTGAAACAAAAATAGAGCGTGAAGATCAGCTTTATCGTGATGTTCGTGTAATTCAAGAACGAGAAACCAGACTAACATCCAATAACCTGATTACCAGTTCTGCTTTTAGCTTTAACATGAATACACAAGAGAATATCTTTGATGAGGATTTTTCTCAATTTCAGTTAAAAGTTGTTTCCAGTGGAAACCTTTTAACAGGGTTACTGAATCTATCTGGAAAAGAAAAAAACGAAGATCAAGTGTATGAGTTTCTTGACGTGATTCCATCGCAATTCATTAAGACCGAATTTAATTTCATTAAACATTGGAGTATTGGCAAAGAGCAAGTATTGGCTATGCGCTTATTTTCTGGAATTGCTATTCCTTATGGAAATTCAGATAACATCCCGTTTACACGCTCATATTTTGCTGGTGGATCCAATGATAATCGAGCGTGGAAAGCCTATAAACTAGGGCCAGGAGTAGGCGAAAATTCAAATGAATTCAATGAAGCTAACTTTAAGATCGCTTTCAATCTAGAATATCGATACACAATTTTAGGTCCGCTTAAAGGTGCTTTCTTCGTAGATGCAGGAAATATTTGGAATGCATTAGACAATATCGAAGATCCTAAACAACGTTTCGACGGCTTCGAAGATCTTAATGAAATAGCAATTGGAACCGGTTTTGGCTTGCGCTATGATTTCGACTATTTTGTGTTTCGCTTAGATTCTGGCTTTAAAACTTATGATCCTTCACAAATAA
>JABAZL010000111.1 GCA_018608425.1 Flavobacteriaceae bacterium | reverse complement strand
CAGCACCGGTATCGGGTTATGTATATATTAAAAGAAGAAAGAATTGATGAGACAACATGTTTTCAGTTGTATTTTCATTCTTCAGTTATCTGTGTTTAATTAGTTATATTTGTAGGTATGAGATGGAAAAAGTTGTTTTGTTAAATTACTCATCTTTAGTTCCAGTTAATAAATGAATTTAGTTGGTTGAAACACTTTAAGCTAATATGTTAACAATAAATTAATGAGAGCTCTATTTTTAATTGTCATAGCTTTTATGGTACAATTAAAGCTTAATGCACAGTTAAGTAAAGTGCATTATGTACCACCAGTTGCATACTCAGACATAGGTAACGCAATCCCAGACCAAGGCCATTATTTTTATATCTCTACGCCCAGTACAACCTCAGTTACTGTAGTAATCACACCTGTGGGTTCAGCTTCATCCACAATACAAGTATCCAATTCAATACCATATGTTTTTACTATTGATCCCCCAGGAGCTCCCCACAGTTCTCAGGTTGCTATTGGGGCTAGCAGTACAGATATTGTCTCAAACACCAGTAGGGTTGTAACAGACAAAGGCTATATCATAGAAGCGACAGCAGAAGTTTATGTGGCACTTAGAATAGCGCAACGGGATCAAGCGGGTGCACTGGTAAGTAAAGGAAGAGCTGCGCTAGGAACTGATTTTAGAATAGGAGCATTTACCAATTATAATGCTACATCAAATTATTCTAGTTTTCTTTCAGTGATGGCTTCAGAAAACGCAACCTTGATTACCATCAATGATATAAAAGATGGAGTCGATATAATCGATTTTAATGAGGCCTCATTAGGAGCAACTTCTGGTAATTTAAATGACATAATCTTTACCTTAAATCGAGGAGAAAGTTATACGATGGTTACTCGATCGGATCAAAGCGCAGACGTATCTGCAGCACTGGAAGTAGAGACCACCCAGACCGTAAACTCAGATGGATTGATAGGAACTTATGTCAATTCAGATAAACCCGTTGTAGTTAGTTCGGGTTCTTTAAACGGAAGTTTTGGTGTTGGTGGAGGTCGTGATTATGGTTTTGATCAAATTGTAGATTATAGTAAAGTAGGTTCAGAATATATATTTGTTAAAGGAACAGGGTCAGATGAATGGGAAAATGTTTTGTTGGTAGCTCATACGGATGCAACAACAATAACTATCAATGGACTTGGGATAAGTAACGGTATTGTTCATGGAAAGGGAGTGAATGTATCGTCAGCTAGTCCAGCGATAGCGAGTCCAAGTATAGATGCAGGGGATTATTTTTTGATAGAAGGAGATTTATATTCTGCAGATGGTAATATGTACGTTCAATCATCAGCTCCAATTTTTGCTTTTCAAGGAATTGGATCTGGAGGAAGTGAAGCCAATCAGGGATTATTTTTTGTGCCTCCATTGAAATGTTCTAGTGTAGGCGATGTGGACAACATTCCAGAGATCAATAATATTGGGGAGACCAATTACACTGGTAATTTAAATATTACAAGTAAAGTAGGTGCAGTGATTACAATTTCAGATGACAACAACGCTAACCAATCTATTTCGGCTTTAAATATTGCTAATACATTAGGGCCATTTAATGTGACAGGAAATGCGAACTATGTTTCCTACACGATTTCAAACCTCAGTGGGAATGTATCCATAATTAGTAATAATGAGCTCTACTGTTCTTATTTCAATCAAAATGGATCAGCATCTTCAGGTGCTTTTTATTCAGGATTTTTATCTCCACCAGAAATTCCTTTAAAAAATGATGGGCCCGGAATTTATGGATATTGTGCTCCTTACTTTAATCTCGAGACTGGGAATATGGATTTATTCACAAGCTTTGAGTGGCAGTATAGCAGTGGTTCGAGCTATTCTACAATACTGGGGAGTACTAATCAGAGAACCATAACACCAACTTTAGCAGGAAGTTATTTGATCAGAGGTTTTATAAGTTGTCCAGGAGAACCAGCTGAGTTCCTTGACTCTGATCCAATTAACATTAGTGTTTGTCCTCCAAATTTTACGGTTAGTGAAAATTTTGTAGTGGTAAATGAGTCAGGAACTATTACTAGTAGTGTATTGATTGGCTTAGTTCGTAAACCCGATTCGGATGTTGTTTTATCTATTACAATTGTTGATCCATCAGAGGTTAGTGTATCTTCAACAACCCTCACCTTTACCCCTTTGAATTGGAATAATCAAAAATTGATAACTATAGCAGGTGTTGACGATACGATTCGCGATTCCGATATAAACAGTAACATTATCTTTTCGATAGTAGATGCATCATCAGATGACACCTTTGATGGTTTAAGTGATCAAATTGTTCAGGTTACTAATCAAGATGATGATGCTGAAGTTTGTATTCCAAGAGACTTTGATGATAGTGATTTTGCTTTTATTCGTGATGCTTTTCATACTGCTGGATCAGATATTTTTTCCTTAACTCCTAATTCAGGGAATAAAAGGGGGATGGTTTGGTTTCAGAATAAACTTGATTTACGAGTTTCTTTTTCTTTAGATGTTGATTTGTTTTTAGGAAATAATGATAATGGTGCGGATGGTATAGCTTTTGTGATTCAAAATATAAGCACATCCGAGGGATCTACTGGTGGAGGGCTGGGATATCAAGGAATCAACCCTTCTTATGCGATTGAAATGGATACATATCACAATGGATCACCAAGAGATGGTAATTCTCCCAGTGATCATATTGCTTTTGTAAATGACGGTACAGCTAATCTTGCTCCAACTTCAGGAGACTTGGTTCAAGTCTCTAACCTTGAAAATGGTCAGTGGCATAATATTGTGATCAATTGGGATCCAGTCACAACTCGACTAGATTATACTTTTACAAGAACAGGAGGGGGTACTTATTCTGACTTTAAAACAATTGATCTTATTGGAGATGTTTTAAACTCTAATATTGGATACTGGGGATTTACTGCTGCAACTGGAGGAGCAATAAATTTGCAGCAAGTTCGTTTTGACAATGATTCTATTTGTGTTACAGACGAAATACTTCCTCCCACATCGACAAATGAAGTTACAGGAGTTTCAACTCAAACCATTTGTGCAACTCCCTCACCAACATTAAACGATCTCAAAAAGACTACATCTCGTCCAGAAGGTGTTGATCCAGGAGCAGATTTTTTAGGAGTTCCCTATAACTTAGTTTGGTTCGATGCCCTAACGGGTGGTACTTTTCTTCCTGCCACAACTGTTTTAGTAGATGGATCATCGTATTATGTAGAAGCTGGAAGTTTATCTGATCCAACGGCAGCATCCTATCGTCAGAGTTTAAGTCGTTTAAAAGTAATTGTTGATTTAGTCTATGGTAGTTATACGCTTGTACCTCCTTCTTTAAATATTATTGAAGGCACTACTGTTTCTACTTTTTCTTTGGTTTTAAATGATAAACCTTTAAGTTCAGTCACCTATGATTTGGTTTCTTCAGACACAAGTCATCTTATTGTTTCTACTTCATCGATCACCTTCAACACTTTAAACTGGAATATTTCTCAAGTGGGTACTTTAACCACAGTGGACAATCTAATTGCAGATGGTCTGCAAAGTTCTAATTTCACTATCCGAATCAATGATCCCTTTTCAGATGATTGTTTCTTTAATCCAACGCCATTACCAACCTATGCTATTCAAATTGCTGACAACGAAGTTCCCGCTTATAGGCTCAGTCCAGTTTCAAGAAATTTACAAGAAGGAAACCCACAAACAGCGACCGTTTCTTTAGTTCTTCTTGTTGCTCCCTTAACTGATGTAATTATCGATATTGCAAGTTTAGATACTACAGAGATTACCCTTAGCCAGGCGAGTTTAACTTTTACTTCAGCCAATTGGAACGTTCCTCAAAACATAACCCTTAGCTCTGTTGATGAAGTTGTTGTCGATAATTCTCAGACCGTATCAATTACAGCTAGTATAAATGCAACTTCTGATGCTGCTTTTACTAGCCTAGCGTCACAAACAGTAACAGTTATTAATATTGATAATGATGTTCCTGGTTTTACAGTATCTCCACTCTTGGGAACACTAACCGAAGGAGACTCTCAAACGGCTAGTTTAACAGTAGTTTTAAATAAACAGCCACTATCCAATGTCGTTGTTGATCTTTCAATTTTACCAACCGATGAAATAACAACTTCTGTAGGTAGTCTGACTTTTACTGCTACCAACTGGAATACGCCCCGAGTCATCACCGTTTCTAGTGTTGATGAATTTTTAATTGACGGCACTACTGTATCGACAATTACCTTTTCGATTAATTCAACTTCTGATGGTGCTTTTACGAGCTTACCTAATCAATTTGTATTAGCCACTAACCTTGACAATGATGTTGCTGGCTTTACAGTAAGCTCCCTTGGTGGAGGTGCTCTTCAAGAGGGGTCTTTAGCAACAGTTAGTTTTACTTTGGTTTTAGATGCTGAACCTGATTCTGGATTTGTCATTCTTGATATAGCAAGTTTAGATTTAAGTGAAGTAGTGGTAAACCCACTGAATACTCCCAGAGTTTTTTCCCCTGCTAATTGGAATGTACCACAAATAGTAACCTTGAGTTCTGTAGATGATATTATTTTGGATGGAACGGTTACCAGTACAATAAATGTGTCTGTTAATGCGTTCTCTACTGCAGCCTTTTCTTCTTTAGCGTTACAGACTGTTTTGGTTCCTAATTTAGATAATGAAGTACCCGGCTTCCAGCTTTCCCCAGTGGTTGGAACTTTGACTGAGAGAGCTACTCCGACAGCAAGTTTTAATGCGGTACTCTTGGTTCAGCCACTAACGGATGTTCGATTGAATTTAGCATCCAACGATATCTCTGAAGTATCTCTTGGAGGAACTACATTCATAACTTTTACTCCAGGAAATTGGAATGTTTCG
>JABAZL010000057.1 GCA_018608425.1 Flavobacteriaceae bacterium | reverse complement strand
ACGCCTTAATTACATCAATCTGTTTTTCAATTTGCTGTGTAATTTTTTTCACTCCAGTTTCTGTCATGCTAACAACAATAATGAAACGGAACACATCTGGAATTTCGGACTGTGAAGTAGAAAAACTAATAAAGTTGATGTGTCTTTTTAGGAAAATAGCAGATACTCGGTTCAGCAAACCAATATTATTTTCTGTATAAATGGATATAGTATATTTTGTAAGTTCGCTCATTATTTCAATCGTATATCGGAAACCGAGGCACCCGTAGGTATCATCGGAAACACATTAGCTTCTTTTTCTACACACACTTCGAGAAAATAGGGTTTATCTGACGCAATCATTGTTTCAATTGCTTGATCTAAATCTTCTCGTTTACTTACGCGTTGAGCGTCTATGTGATATCCCTTTGCGATGGTCACAAAATCTGGATTGGTCATTTCGGTAGATGCATATCGTTTGTCAAAAAACAATTGTTGCCATTGACGTACCATCCCTAAATAATCATTGTTTAGCACAACTATTTTAACCGCAGTTTTATTTTGAAAAATGGTTCCTAATTCCTGAATGGTCATCTGGTATCCACCATCTCCAATAATAGCGACTACTTCTCGGTCTGGAGCTCCCATCTTAGCGCCTATTGCTGCTGGTAATGCAAAACCCATGGTTCCTAAACCACCAGAAGTAACATTACTTTTAGATCGAACAAACTCGGCATATCGACAAGCAATCATTTGATGCTGTCCTACATCAGTAACAATGACGGCATCACCTTTTGTGGATTTATTAATTCCAACAATTACCTCACCCATTGTCAAACCTTCTTTAGTAGGTAGGGTATCTCCGTTGATAACTTCTTTAATTTCGATTGCCATATGATCAGCAAAAAGCTGTTTCCAATCGGCATATTCTTCGTGTTTAACCAAGCTTGTAAGCTGAGTAAGGCTCGCACGACAGTTTCCTAGAACAGGAAAATCTGCTTTTACGTTCTTACTGATTTCAGCGGGGTCAATTTCTAAATGAACAACCGTTGCTTGTTTTGCATAGGTTTCTAGATTACCAGTCACACGATCATCAAATCGCATTCCAATGGCAATCAAAACATCGCATTCATTGGTTAAAACATTTGGGCCATAGTTTCCGTGCATCCCAACCATTCCGTAATTGAGTGGGTGTTTGGTTGGAAGTGCAGATAAACCAAGGATAGTCCATACCGCTGGAATACCAGAAGCCTCAACAAAGGCCTTGAATTCTTCTTCCGCTTTACCTAGAATTACGCCCTGCCCCCAAATAATCATGGGTTTTTTTGCCTTATTTATAACTTCAGCTGCAGCTGCTACTTGTTTTGGATCAAGGGTTGGAGTTGGTACATAACTTCGAACACCTTTGCATTTTTCGTATGAATAATCGAATAACTCAAACTGTGCATCTTTAGTAATATCGATGAGAACAGGCCCTGGTCTTCCGGATCGGGCAATATAAAATGCCTTAGCCATGATCTCAGGAATTTCGCTTGCTTTAGTAATTTGATAATTCCATTTAGTTACTGGAGTAGAAATACCAATGATATCCGTTTCTTGAAAAGCATCGGATCCTAATAAGTGAGAAGCCACTTGACCCGTAATACACACCATAGGTGTAGAATCGATTTGTGCATCTGCAATCCCAGTCACTAAATTGGTAGCTCCGGGTCCTGAGGTAGCCATTGCAACTCCAACTTTACCTGAAGTACGGGCGTATCCTTGTGCAGAATGGGTAGCTCCTTGTTCGTGTCTTGTTAAAATGTGCGATAACTCGTCACTGTATTTATACAATTCATCATAAATAGGCATGATTGCACCACCAGGATAACCATAGATTAAATCTACTCCTTCTGCCAAAAGGCATCGGATAATAGCTTCAGCTCCTGAAATGGGGTTGTTTGATTGATTTTCCATATTAAAATTCGTCCGTAACACAACCTTCAGAAGCTGTAGATACGTTTTTAATGTATTTATATAAAACCCCACGTTGAAATTTGTAAGCTGGTTCTTTCCAATTCGCTTTTCTAGAAGCCAATTCTTGATCGCTTACCATAACGTTAAGGGTGTTGCTTTCTGCATTTATCTCGATAATATCACCGTTTTCTATCAGCCCAATAGCACCACCAGTTTGTGCTTCAGGTACAATATGACCTACGACAAAACCGTGTGTTCCTCCAGAAAATCGTCCGTCCGTAATCAGAGCAACGTCTTTCCCCAAACCAGCGCCCATAATGGCAGCAGTAGGTTTCAACATTTCGGGCATTCCTGGACCACCTTTTGGGCCTTCGTAACGAATGACTATGACTTCTCCTTTCTGAACTTCACCTTTTCCTATTCCGTCATTGGCATCGTATTCACTATTATAAACTCGTGCTGGACCTTTAAAAATCAATCCTTCTTTACCGGTTATTTTGGCAACAGAACCGCCTTTTGCCAAGTTTCCTTTTAAAACACGAATATGCCCACTCGCTTTAATTGGATTACTAACTGGATGTATTAAATCTTGACCTTCTTTTAGGTCTTGAACTTCAGCTAAATTCTCAGCTAAGGTTTTACCCGTAACGGTAAGACAATCTCCGTGAAGCATTCCCTCAGCAAGCATAAACTTTAACACAGCAGGAACACCACCAACATTGTGCAGGTCTTCCATCAAATATTTACCGCTTGGCTTTAAGTCTGCCAAAAAGGGAGTCTTATCCATCAACAATTGGAAATCATCCAACGTAAATTCAATCTGAGCAGCTTTGGCAATTGCAAGAAAATGTAGTACAGCATTGGTAGAACCACCTAAAACGGCAACCAAACGGATTGCATTCTCTAAGGATTTCTTTGTTACAATATCAGAAGGCTTAATGTCTTGTTCAATCAGATGACGTAAAGCAGCTCCTACGCGTTCGCACTCTTCTTTTTTATTCGAACTAACCGCAGGGTTTGATGAGTTATATGGCAAAGCCATTCCCAAGGCTTCAATAGCAGAAGCCATTGTATTTGCAGTATACATACCACCGCAAGCCCCGGCTCCTGGACAAGCTTTTTTAACAACTTGCTTGAATTCAGATTCATCCATAGTCCCGGCAACTTTCTCACCCCAAGCTTCAAAAGCCGATACAATATCGAGCTTTTTATCTTTGTGACACCCGGGTGCAATGGTACCTCCGTAAACTAAAATCGATGGACGATCCAAACGCAACATAGCCATAAGGGCACCAGGCATATTTTTATCACAACCAACAACGGTAACCAAAGCGTCATATGACATTGCTTGAACTACAGTTTCCATAGAATCAGCGATTACATCTCTGGAAGGAAGCGAAAAACGCATTCCGGGCGTACCCATAGAAATTCCATCACTAACACCAATCGTATTGAAAATCAAACCAACCAAATCAGAAGCCTGAACTCCTTTCTTGATATCGACAGACAAATCATTGAGGTGCATATTACATGGATTTCCTTCATAACCAGTTGAAGCAATACCGATTAGCGGCTTTTTAAAGTCCTCATCGGTCAATCCTATGGCATGTAACATCGCTTGCGCAGCTGGCTGCGTTGGATCCTGAGTTACTGCTTTACTAAACTTATTATATTCCATTGTATTTTAAAATCTAAATCGAATTTATAACACTTAAAAAAAGGCAAGAAACTATTTTTTAAAATACGCCCTAAATCCAAATCCTTGTATTATTTTTAACAAACTGATTTAAAGTATATTAATGTTACATAATAAACGACATTCAACATTAATTTTTACTTTAAATTAAGCTGTAAATAAAAGGAATTTATATCATTAACACCACCTTAAATCTTGCTTTTATTGAATGTGTGATTTTTTCTGCAATTAGATGCAATATTAATCAGCTTTTGGCTAATTTTTTAGTCATTATTAATGAATCCGTAAAATTACATTTAAACGAAATCAAATTACTCAAGCAACAAGCACAAATATCTTATTATTGCACAAATTAAATAAACATGGAAAAAACCGTTAGCGAAGCCATTGCATACAGAAGGTCAGTTAGACGCTACGACCCAAACCAGCAACTGAACACAACAGATGTCCAAAACTGTATTCGAGAAGCTACCTTAGCTCCTACAAGTAGTAATTTACAATTGTGGGAATTTTACCACATAACAAGTCCTGACACTCTAAAGGCTCTATCAAAAGCATGTTTTGGACAATCAGCAGCTTCTAGTGCATTGCAACTGGTCATTCCAATTGTTCGAAAAGACCTCTGGAAGAAAAGAGCAGCTGCCAACCTTGATTTCCTATCAGGTCAATTCGATGCTCAAGAAACTCGAAATGCAAAACAAGAGCAAAGAACATTGAAGTACTACAACAAATTAGTCCCAACGCTTTATAGAGAGTTTTTTGGCATCTTTAGTTTTGCTAGAAAAATAGTTGCATTTTTCATTGGACTATCGCGCCCCATGTATCGAGAAGTTAGTCGTAGTGACTTACGCGTAATAGGGCACAAAAGTACGGCTCTTGCTGCAGAAAACTTTATGATCAGTATGGCAGCAAAAGGAATGGACACCTGTCCCATGGAAGGTTTTGATTCGAAGCGTGTAAAGAAAATTCTGGGCTTACCAAAAAGTGCGGAAATCAGTATGATTATTGGTTGTGGATACCGTGATAATAATGGGATTTATGGACCTCGTTTTAGAGTTCCTTTTGAGGAAGTGTATCGTGCGATTTAAACGAAACATAATCTCCTTCTTTTTTTTGAACTAAAACTGTTAGTGCTTCTTCTGTCAGTTGAAAAATCCGAGGATATCCACCCGAAACCTGTCCATCTACTCCTGCTATCAGAAGCGTGCCGGATGGGGTTATTTGAACAGTACCGGGACGTACTGCTCCACTCAACATGGACAAAGAATCCATAGAAAAAGGGCTAGATATTCTATATCCCATTCGGTTTTGACTGTTAATCAAA
>JABAZL010000108.1 GCA_018608425.1 Flavobacteriaceae bacterium | reverse complement strand
GCTAATCCAACAGAATTCCTTTTTCCTTTTTATGTTACCTTCGTAAGGTAGATTTTCAATTATGAGCAACTTTTTTTTTCAAAACAAAATTAGACCTTGGGTTCTCCTGAGTGTCTTTGTCATTGTTGCTTTAATCCTATGGAACACCAATATCCTTTTTCAAATTCTAAAGGAAGAAGAGCGGACTAAAATGGAGCTGTGGGCTACAGCTCAGCAAGAACTCATCGAAAACTCTGACTTAAGTCGAGACTACGGAATCTTGGCGTTCGATGTTTTACAGAAAATTGGAGTGACTCCGATGATTCAAGTAAACGCTTCTGGGTACATTAAAGATTTTAAAAACATCGGTTGGGATATTCAACGCGACCCCGATTCCCTAAAACTATATGATTTACTCAGCGAATTGAAACTTGAAAATGCGCCCATTGCCATTCGCTACAAAGAGGTGGTGAATCAAACCCTATACTATGGCGATTCGGAATTACTTAAAAAACTACAATATTATCCCCTAGCTCTTTTATTGATCATGGCCTTGTTTGCTGCCGTACTCTTTTTCTTTTTTCAAACTTCGAGGGTTTCTGAGCAAAACCGACTTTGGGCTGGAATGGCAAAAGAAACCGCTCATCAAATTGGAACACCTTTGAGCTCCCTTATGGGTTGGATCACCTTGCTTAAAGAACAAAACATCGCTCCAACTTCGGTTGATGAAATGGAAAAAGATGTTGACCGTTTAACGGTTATTACCGAGCGTTTTTCTAAGGTTGGTTCGCTACCAGAATTACACGATCACGATGTGGCACGAGCAACCGAAGAAGCAATACTGTATTTGAAAAAGAGAAGTTCACAACTGATTCAATGGACCTGGGATGTTCCAACGAACGAGATTCGAATTCCAATCAACCTTCCACTTTATAGTTGGACGTTGGAGAATTTAATTAAAAATGGAATCGATGCTATGAAAGGACAGGGGGGCTTAACGATCGAACTGGTGGAACGTAAAAATGAAGTTGTGGTTCGTGTATCCGATACAGGTCAGGGGATTGCTCCCAAAAACGTGAAACGTATTTTTAATCCCGGCTTTACAACCAAACAACGCGGCTGGGGCCTAGGACTTTCTTTGGTTCGTAGAATAATTGTTGATTACCACCAAGGAAGCATAGCGGTATTGAAAACGGAAATGGGTAAAGGAACTACTTTTGAGATCCGATTAAAAAAATAAAACTTATAGGCTAGCAGCAATTTGCTTGGCAAGTGCGGTCATTTCATCTGCATCGATCTGTTCTTTCTTTCCAAAAGTGGCATCTTCCATCGCATTCAATGGAACTAAATGAACGTGTACATGAGGAACTTCAAGACCGATTACGGTCATTCCAATACGCTTGCATGGAACAGTTTTGCGCAGTCCCAAAGCGACTGTTCTCGAAAACTCCATTAGGGCGGCATAAGAAGTGGCATCCAAATCGAAAAGTTTGTTAATCTCTTTTTTAGGAACACAAAGTGTGTGACCTTTGGCATTCGGATTTACATCCAAAAAGGCAATGTGGTTCTCATCTTCCGCTATTTTATAACAGGGGATTTCTCCACTGATAATTTTAGAAAAAATACTACCCATTTAGTTTCTGCTAATGTTGGTGATTTCAAGTTGAATTGTTCCACTAGGGACAGCAATTTCGGCCATTTCCCCAACTTTTTTGCCCAGTAAACCCTGACCAATAGGGGAGTTTACAGAGATTTTTCCTGTTTTTAAATCAGCTTCACTTTGAGCAACCAAGGTATAGGTCATTTTCATGCCATTGGTCTTGTTCAATAATTCAACTGTAGAGAGAACCAAGACTTTAGATACATCCAATTGCGACTCATCAATAAGGCGAGCGTTTGCATAATTGTCTTCCATTCGGGCAATACGCATTTCGAGCATGCCTTGGGCCTCTTTGGCAGCATCATATTCGGCGTTTTCACTCAAATCGCCTTTGTCTCTTGCCTCGGCTATTGCCTGAGAAGCTTTTGGGCGTTCAATATCTTTCAACTGATTGAGTTCTTCTTTTAATTTCTTTAAACCTTCTTCGGTGTAGTAGGAAGTTTTACTCATTTTTACTTAATTTTAATGCTAATAAAAAACCCTACCATAAGGAAGGGTGTTTATACAAATATAAGAAATTGAGTGATTTAACCCTGTTTTTAAAAAAGAAGTTCTGGAGTGCCTTTTTTATAGCATTCCTTTTCTTATCCTGCTCTAGTTCTGACTTGGAACGGAACCCTTATTTGGCGGAATATTCGTTTCAATTTCCAATCAACCTGAACTTACCCGAATACAACGATTTGAAGTTGCCAGGCGGATCTGTTTTGATTCCCCAATTGGGACACAAAGGCGTTATAGTTTATAATATAAATGGGAATACCTTTTTTGCATGGGAAGCGAGTTGTCCGAATCATGCACCTAGTAGTTGTTCGCAAGTCCAAGTAAGTGATTTTATAGCCGAATGTTCTTGTGAAGAATACCAATACAACCTATTAACGGGTCAACTGCTGAACCCTCCAGAAGATGTGGAGACCTTATATCCTTTGCTGTTTTATCGTGCAGAAGTACGGGGCAATTCAGTTGTAATATCCAATTAGTTTACTTCTGAAGATCTAAAACAACAGCAGCTATTCCGGCTGCATCCAAGCCAACTTCTTGTTGTAATTGTGCGGTTGTTCCGTGTGGAATAAAATGGTCAGGAATACCGATTCGCTTAATAGTTTGGGAGTATCCTTGCGCATTGGCCCATTCCAAAACTGCACTTCCGGCTCCACCCGCCAAGGCGCTATCTTCGACTGTTATGATCGTAGTATAGGTTTTGAAAATACCATGTAAAAGCGAATCGTCCAGTGGCTTTATACTGCCCAAATCGTAATGACTTGGTGAACAACGATCTTCTATTAATTCCAGAGCTTCATTGACATTATCTCCCATAGTTCCTACCGAAAGAATCGCAATCTCTTTTCCTTCTTTGAGACAATGCCCCCGATCAAGATCAATTTTCTCAAAAGGAAGTTCCCAGTTGGATATTTTCCCGTAGCCTCTTGGGTAACGAATCGCTACCGGACCATCGATTTCGAGTTGTAGGGTATAGAGTGTATTTCGGAGTTGAATTTCATTCCTTGGAGCTAGGATGCGCATATTGGGAATGGTTCTCAGCATAGCAATATCAAAAACCCCGTGATGTGTGGGTCCATCTTGACCAACCAAACCAGCGCGGTCAAGACAAAATACAACACTTAAATTTTGTAAAGCAACATCGTGGATGACTTGATCATAGGCGCGTTGTAAAAAGGTAGCATAGATTGCACAAAAGGGAAGAAAGCCTGCTGTGGCCATTCCAGCTGCTAAGGTTACCGCATGTTGTTCTGCTATGCCGACATCAAAACTTCTTTCTGGAAAAGCATCCATCATCAATTTCATAGAACTACCGGTCGGCATAGCCGGGGTAATCCCTACAATAGTGTCGTTTTGAGTTGCTAAAGCAACCAAGGTTTTACCAAATACATCTTGGTATTTTGTGGTTGGGCGTTCTGTTTTTGGGACAAGAATACCTGTTTTACGATCGAATTTACCAGGAGCATGATAGGTTACTTGATCTAATTCTGCCTGTTCAACTCCTTTCCCTTTGGTGGTGACTACGTGAATGAGTCGCGGGCCTTTTTGCTTTTGAATTTTTTGAAAAGCGACAATCAAACCCTCCAGGTCGTGACCATCAACGGGTCCCGTGTACGGAATATTTAGGGCTTGAAAAATATTTTCTGAGCTTGTGTTTTGTTGTTTTACTTTTTCGAAATAATGTTTTAAAGCGCCAACACTGGGGTCAATTCCTATGGCATTGTCGTTGAGTACGATAATCAAATTGGCAGTACTCACTCCTGCATGATTCAACGCTTCGAGCGCCATTCCGCCGGCGATAGAAGCATCACCAATTACAGCAATATGGGCACGGGAATCCTTTTTTTGTTGGTGAGCGAGTGCCATACCTAGGGCTGCTGAAATAGAGGTGGAGGCATGACCTGTTCCAAAAGTATCATAAATACTTTCTGCTCTACTTGGAAAACCACTGAGTCCCTGCCACTGTCTGTTGGTTGCAAATTGATCGCGCCTCCCAGTAAGGATTTTGTGCCCATAGGCTTGATGCCCTACGTCCCAAATGAGCTGATCGACGGGGGTGTTAAAAACATAATGCAAAGCAACAGTAAGTTCTACAACACCTAAACTTGCCCCTAAATGACCTTCTTTAGTAGCAATTACATCAATAATTTCTTGACGTAATGCTCCTGCCAAGAGAAGTAAATCTTCAGGCTTGAGCTCCCGAATGGCTTCGGGATTATTGATTTTTGATAAAACGCTTTCTTGTTTCACAATACAAAGGTAGGCGTTAATTCAGGATTATGAATTGTGAAATGCTTACTTTTAAGCATGGAATTAGACGACAGCTATTTTATGCAAAAAGCCTACGAGCAGGCAGAACTGGCTTTTGAAATGGATGAGGTTCCTGTAGGTGCCGTTGTTGTTATTGATCAACGGATTATTGCACGAGCACACAACCTAACCGAACGCCTGAAAGATGTTACTGCACACGCAGAAATGCAAGCGATTACGGCTGCTGCACATTTTTTAAATGGAAAATATTTGAAAGGATGTACCTTATATGTTACACTTGAACCTTGTGTCATGTGTATGGGGGCTTTGTATTGGAGCCAGTTGGATCGTGTTGTTTTTGGAGCATCAGACCTCAAACGCGGTTTTGCTTTTCAAGGAGTACAAGCACACCCCAAAACTAAAATTCAGGGAGGTGTTTTGGCAGAAGATTCTGGTGCCTTGATGGAACGTTTTTTTAAAAACAAGCGATAAAAAAAAGCACAACTGACGTGTGCTTTTTTAGAACCAAAATAAAATGTTTTTTATAGGACTTGGATTTGTGCTGCCACTTTTCCTTTTTTACCTTCTTCTTCAACGTATTCTACTTTGTCGCCCTCAATCAAACTTCCTCCATCAAGAGACGTTGCATGGACGAAAATGTCCTGGCCTGTCGCATCATTTGTTATGAATCCATAACCTTTTGCTGCATTAAAAAATTTTACTGTACCTGTCATAATATACTTGATATATAACAAAACTACATATTTGTTTTTTATTTACCTGTTAAAATTGAGTAAAAATATTGATAGTCAGCGTTTTCTCTTTTCTTTCCCACTCATTTTCCTCATATTTTCATCAGTCAAAGTATAGTCTGCAATGTTTTTATCTTTCCATCGGTGATATAGAAAAAGAGGTAAGTAAACAAAGGCTCCAAACAAAACACCTAGGCCGATTATTTTTTCACCACCCTTGTAATCAAGCAGTTCTTTTACATAATACCCTCTTGCTAGAATTCCTAAAAGACAAAAAAACAAAATCCGAAGTATGTATTTCATAAGAATTAATTTTAAACGTTAAGATCAACTACAGCGGGTCACTAACCCGAATAAGTTCTCTGCGATAGACCGAAAGTAGTTTGGATTTTGATACAAATCCTAAGAATTTCCCTTCTTTTAATACCGGTAAATTCCAAGCACTACTGTCTTGAAATTTACGCATGATCACTTTCATATTATCCTTTTCATAATGGATTGCGTTGGGAGGACTATGCATTAATGAACGGACATAAACTGTTTCGTGTAAGGTCGAATCGAACATAAATTCTCGAACATCGTCCAACAGAACAATGCCCAAAAGAGCCTCTTCTTCGTTCAGAACTGGGAATAAATTTCGCTTGGATTTAGCTACCCCTTCGGTTAGCATTGTACCCAGTGTCATTGCAGGGGAAAGGATACAAAAGTTTTTTTCAATGAGCTTATCCAATTGCATAAGGGTGAGTATGGTATCGTCTTTGTCATGGGTCAGTAGCGCATCTTTTTTGACCAAGTCTGTAGTGTATATTGTTGTTGGCACTAAGTATTTTGAGATAGCAAAAGCCAAAGAAGCTGTAATCATTAAAGGGAGAAACAAGGCATATCCACCGGTTAGTTCTGCAATTAAGAAAATTGCTGTGAGGGGGGCATGGAGTATCCCTGCAATCATTCCGGCCATTCCAACTAGAGTGAAATTGCTCACTGAAATGGGAATACTTGTAATCCCAAGCGCATTGATTATTTTGGCAAAAACATGTCCAAGAGCACTACCCATAAACAAAGAGGGCGCAAAAACACCACCTTTTCCTCCAGCTCCAAAGGTTAAACTTGTCGCGATTACCTTGAAGAAGACTAGTCCAAGAAGCAAGAAAATAACGGTCCAGGTTTGATCAAAATCTTCGATGAATAAAGAGGTTCCAATGGCCGCTATATAATCTTCTCTCAATAAGTTGTTGATGGTTTCAAATCCCTCTCCGTACAATGGCGGAATAAGAACAATGAGAATACTGAGACAAACCCCTCCAAAAAGTACCCGTTGATACCCTTCTAGTCGAATCTCGAAAAAGCGTTCAATCCACAGATACATTTTAGTAAAATAGACAGAACCCAAACCAGCAACAATTCCAAAGATCATATAATACCCAAAATGACTTAGGTTGAAAACATCTTTCAATTCAAAAGGAAGTAACTGTATTGATCCAAAAAAAAAGTACGTTGTTAGTAATGCCGAAATGGAAGCAAACAAAAGGGGAAGGAGTGAAGCCAATGTTAAGTCCAAACTAAAAACTTCAATAGCAAAAATGATGGCAGCAATTGGTGCTTTAAAAATAGCGGAAATCGCTGCTGCAGCTGCACATCCGATTAGTAAGCTTCGAGTAGCTTGATTTAAATGCAATAAGCGTGAAACGTTTGAAGCAATACCTGCACCTCCAGAAATTGTTGGTCCCTCTAAACCAGTCGAACCCCCAAAACCAATGGTAATCGGTGCTGTAAATAAAGATGCAAACATTTGATAAGCAGGCAAAATTCCTTTCCGCTTAGACAGGGCATAAAGCACACCCGGAATCCCGTGATTCACTGGTTTTTTAATTCCGTATCGAATAATTGCACGGGTTAGTAAAATCCCGATAATAGGAAAAATAAAGTAAAAAAGAGATTGATATTCTATGTTAACACTTGTAACCAGTTGCTGAAAAAAATAGGTGGTATTTTTCATTGTAGCCGCTAAGAGACCCGATAAAACACCAACAAGAATACTGACAAAATGAATGAACTGCTTGTTTGGGATGTGTTTGATCCTCCAAATCAGGAATTTTTTTAGGATTAAATTCCCTTCAAGACGCATTATGATGTCGGTTTAAGAACGAGATTCAACTCGTCTAATTGTGTTGTAGCAATTGATGCGGGAGCGTTGATCATTAAATCACGTCCGCTGTTGTTTTTTGGAAACGCAATAAAATCTCGAATGGTTTCTTGCCCACCTAAGATGGCAACCAAACGATCCAGACCAAGGGCAATACCACCGTGAGGGGGAGCGCCATATTGGAATGCTTCCATCAAAAAGCCAAATTGTGCTTGTGCTTCTTCCTTTGTGAAACCAAGTAAATCGAACATGGTCTCTTGAACTGCAGCATCATGAATTCGAATGGAACCTCCTCCAATTTCATTTCCGTTAAGAACCAGGTCATAGGCGTTCGCGTTAACGGCTCCTGGGTCAGTTGCCAAAAGTTCCATTTGTTCAGGTTTTGGAGCTGTAAAGGGGTGGTGCATGGCGTGGAAGCGTTTGCTTTCTTCGTCCCATTCTAGGAGCGGGAAATCGACTACCCACAGCGGCGCAAAAACCTCTGGATCACGAAGACCCAACTGCTCTGCTAATTCCATGCGTAAGGCAGAAAGCTGTGTTCTTGTTTTGTTTACTTCGCCACCCATTACTAGGATTAAGTCACCAGCGGAAGCTTGTGTACTCGTAGCCCATGCTTGTAGGTCTTCTTGCGAATAAAACTTATCTACAGACGATTTAAAACTTCCGTCCTCATTGCATTTAACCCAGATCAATCCGTTGGCACCAATTTGAGGTCTTTTGACCCAGTCGATTAAAGCATCGATTTGTTTTCTAGTATGGGTTGCAGCTCCTGGTACTGCTATTCCAACAATTAGTTCTTGTTGGTCAAAAACAGGAAAGCCTTTGCCTTTAGCGAGTTCATTAAGTTCAGCAAACTCCATTCCAAAACGAATATCTGGTTTGTCGTTGCCGTATTTTTGCATCGCTTCAGCATAGGTCATTCTCGGAAAATTGGAAACTTCGACTCCTTTAATTTCTTTTAAAAGATGTGTCAATAAGCCTTCAAAACGAGCTAAAATATCTTCTTGTTCTACGAAAGTCATTTCGCAATCAATTTGAGTAAATTCAGGTTGTCTATCGGCACGTAAATCTTCATCACGAAAACATTTAACAATCTGAAAGTACTGATCCATTCCTCCAACCATTAGCAATTGCTTGAACGTTTGTGGCGATTGAGGTAAGGCGTAAAATTCACCCGCATTCATACGAGAAG
The DNA here is from genome assembly GCA_018608425.1 of Flavobacteriaceae bacterium. Lineage (GTDB taxonomy): Bacteria > Bacteroidota > Bacteroidia > Flavobacteriales > Flavobacteriaceae > Arcticimaribacter. Next base: position 23,084 of record JABAZL010000108.1, on the reverse strand, counting down.
GCACTACAAAATCACGTGCTCCTTCTGGAGTAGATTTAATCAAGTAGGGGGTTTCTACATCAATAAAATTATAAGAAGATAAGTAGTTGCGAATTGCTAAACTTACCTTAGAGCGAAAAATCAAATTTTCACGTACAGGATTTCTTCGAATATCGAGGTAGCGGTATTGCATACGCAACTCTTCACCGCCATCGGTTTCGTTCTCAATAGTGAACGGAGGAGTTTTAGATTCATTTAATATTTTAAAAGATTCCGCTAAAATTTCAATTGCACCCGTAGTCATGTTCGGGTTTTTAGATTCGCGCTCAATGACCGTTCCTTCGACTTGAATTACAAATTCACGTCCAAGATTTTGCGCCATTTCCAATGTTTTTTTATCGGTACGCTCTTCATCAAAAATGATTTGCGTGATGCCATATCGATCGCGTAAATCGACCCATATCATGAAGCCTTTGTTTCGGGTTTTTTGTACCCAACCCGAAAGGGTAACTTTATTTCCAACGTGCGCAAGGTTCAATTCCCCACAATTATTTGTTCTTAGCATAATTTCAGAATTCTTGGCAAAGATATTAAGTTCAATCTTCTTTACGAGTCACGAAAGGCTTTAATCTTTAATTTTAATCGGTACACCAAGTAAAAACAAGCTGGAACGATTACCAAAGTCAAGAAGGTAGCGAAGGTTAATCCAAAAATTACGGTCCAAGCCAATGGCCCCCAGAAAATTACATTATCTCCTCCGATGTAAATATTGGGATTCCAGTTGATCACTAAAGAAGAGAAATCAATGTTGAGACCTGTAGCAAGAGGGATAAGCCCTAAGATGGTTGTGATTGCAGTAAGCAATACAGGTCGCAAACGCGCCGTACCTCCTAAAACAATTGCTTCTCTAGCTTCAAGGCGTGGAAGCATTTCTTCAAACGGTATACCCAATTGTTCCTTTTTACGAGCAATAAGCAGCTGGGTATAATCGATCAGAACCACTCCGTTGTTTACTACAATTCCTGAAAGCGATATAATTCCCATCATCGTCATCATGATTACAAACGGCATTCCGAATAAACTGATTCCATAAAGTACCCCTGTAAAGCTCAAGAAAATAGAAAGTAAAATGATGAGTGGATTAGAAATGGAGTTGAATTGAATTACCAGTAAGAATACGATGAGACCCAAAGCCGTTGCCAAGGCGCCCAATAAGAAATTCATATTGGCTTCTTGTTCTGCAACTTCACCAGTAAAGGCATAATCTACATCGGCAGGAATGCCGTCAAAGCCAATCATACTTTCTTTTACGTGATCGACAACTTCATTCGCGTTGTAACCAGCTAGTACAGCTGAATATACAGTAACAACACGTCGAAGCTCCTTGTGTTTTATTGCACTAAAAGAAACTGAATTATCCATATCAACAATTGCGCTGATCGGAATTTCTTTGATTTTTCCACTTGCTTGATCTCGAAACACAATGTATTGGTCTAAAAGCGAAGCAGTACTGAGCCTATCCTTCTCATCAAAACGAACGTTGATATCGTAGTCTTCTCCGTCTTTCTTGAATATACCTGCTTTTTCTCCAAAGAGTGAGCGTCTCAATTGTTGTCCGATTTGACCTCCAGCTACTCCAAGACCTCCAGCTTTCTTTCGGTCAATATGAACCGCTAGGCCGGGCTTACTTTTATTTACATCGATTTTGATTTCTTCTACTCCAAGAATATTTTCTTTCCCTAAATACGATTTCAATTGTTCAGCAATCGCAATTAATTCGTCGTAATCTTCACCTTTAATTTCAATGTTCACTGGATAACCAACAGGAGGTCCCGCGGCTTCTTTTTCAACAGAAATAGAGAGGCCAGCATATTTATCTTGAAGTTTAGCTTGAATTTCTTTCCTTAGATCTTCACTCGAAAGACCTCTTCGGAGTTTGAATTCTGACATGGTCAGGGTGACTTTGGCCTTGTGCGGCATGTCTTGATCTCCACCTTTATCCGTCTCCGGGTTTTGAGCACCAGCTCCTACCATAGAGACGTTGGAATCGATCATAAAGCTAGAATCGCCGTCACTATATTTTTCTTGAGAGATGACTTCTTGTATTTCCGCTTCAATTAGTTTAGCAGCTGCATTGGTTTTGTCGATGGAAGTTCCTTCGGGATATTCCATGTAGACAAAGATTTGTTGTGGCTGATTTTCAGGGAAAAACTCAACCTTTGGCGATGCTAATCCTAGAATGATAAAGGATGAAAATAAGAGCCCAATAGTTGAAAACAAAAAGACATAAGGCATACGCCCGGTCAATGCAAAGCGCAATACTTTGGTGTAGCTTTTTTCTAAATTCACTAAGACTACATTCTGAAAATAGACTGCCCATTTTTTAATAAAAAACTTATATGCCCAAAACAAAACAGTAGTAAAGAGCATTAGAGTTCCTAGGCCTCGAATTGTACCCGTATTGAAAACTAAAAGAAGTCCTAAGCCACCTAAGATAATGGTTAAACGCCAAAGGCTCTTTTGACTAATTTCACGATCTTCTATTTCCATGAATTTAGAGACCAACATGGAGTTGAAGAATATAGCTACAATAAGAGATGATCCAAGAACGATGGACAGTGTTATGGGGAAGAATATCATGAATTTTCCGATTGTTCCTGGCCAAAAACCGAGCGGTACAAAAGCAGCAATGGTTGTTGCTGTTGAGATGATAATAGGATAAGCAATTTCGCCAACTCCTTTTTTAGCAGCTTCGATTGCAGTGAATCCTTCTTTTTCCATTAAACGGTAAGCGTTTTCGACGACAACAATTCCGTTATCGACCAGCATCCCTAGCCCCATAATAAGACCAAAAAGCACCATGGTGTTGATGGTTTGCCCCAAAAATCCTAAGATCATAAAGGACATGAACATCGACATTGGAATTGCAAAACCAACAAAGAGTGCGTTTCTGAATCCTAAGAAAAACATCAAAACGGTGATTACTAAAATCACCCCAAAAATGATGTTGTTGGCTAAATCACTAACAATATTTTTTGTGGTATTGGATTGATCATTAGAAATATCAACTTTGATGGTACTAGGAAAATCATTTGCAATGACTTCGTCTACAATGACTCTGATTTTTTCTACCGATAGAATAAGGTTTTTTCCACTTCTTTTTTTAACATCAAGAACCAAAGCAGTTTTCCCATCCAATCGAGCGTAGGAATTTTTTTCTTTTTCTTTGAAACTAACCGTGGCTACGTCACCCAAAGAAAGCACACCGTTTTGTGTTTTAACAACAAAATTCTCAAGCTCTTCTGGACTTTCAATTTCTCCAAGAACGCGAATGTTTCTGCGTAAGCCATCCCCTTCAATATTTCCTGCAGAAACCGTGCTGTTCCCACGGGCTATCGCATTGATAACGTCGTCGAAAGAAACTGTAGCGGCATTCATTTTAATAAGATCAAGCGAGACTTCTACCTCAAAGTCTTGAACTCCACGAAGTGCAACCTCTTTGATCTCCGACATCTGCTCAATTTTATCTTGAAGCAATTCACCATAAAACTTCATCTGTTTAATAGGTAAATCTCCACTAAGTCCAATGTTGAGGATAGGAACCTCTTCAGACAAGCTAAATTCAAAAGCAGTCGGTTCTACTTTGGCATTATTAAAGGTAGGCCAATCGGCACTTGAAGTAACCGCATCAATCTTATCCTTTACTTTTATTTTTGCATTTTCTTTGGTTATGTTTTCGTCAAATTCTACTGTGATCAAAGAAAAATTCTCGAGAGAAGTCGATGTGATTTTTACTAAATTTGGAACACCTTTTAGCTCTTCTTCTAGAGGATCAGTAATGAGTCGTTCCATATCTTCGGCAGTATTTCCTGGAAAAACAGAACTGATAAACACCTCGTTGGTATTGATCTCGGGGTAGTTTTCACGGGGCATACTGATATAGGACGATACGCCTAGTAAAAAGAACAAGGCAATAATAACATAGATTACAGTGCTGTGGTCTATGGCCCAAGAGGAGAGGGAGAATTCTTTTAAGTCGGATGATTTTTTCATGGATCTGTTGTGTTTGGGTGCTAGATGTTTTTAACTAATTGTTGATCTTTAACCAATCGAATTCCATCTTCAACGATGCGGTCTCCTGCTTGTAGGCCACTAAGAATTTCAACTTTATTGTTTGAAGATTTCCCTAATTTGACAAAGGTTTTCTCTACTCTGTAGGTATTTTGAGTTGCATCTTCTTCAACGAGCTTGTAAACGTAGCTTGCTCCTTTTTGATTCTCTAAAATATTTTTGATTGATACAAGTACTGCATTCGGATTGCTGTAGTCGTTTACCTCAATAGCTGCAGTCATGTTAGGCTTTAACATTGCGTCTTTATTGTCTAAAGAAATTTCAACACGAAACGAACGGTTGTTTGGGTTAATGAAATTTCCAACCACGCTAACAGTTTCTTTGTATTCCGTTCCTAAAACTGGAATAGAAACAACGGCACTGGTATTTGTGTGGATGTTTGGAAGGTGAATCTCAGGGATTTCTGCAGTAACCTTCATTTGACTTAAATTGATGATCCGAATAATTGGCGTCATCCCGGGTGCAAGGTTGCTACCACGATCGGCAACAATATGATCAATTACCCCATCAAATGGTGCTATTATCTTTGTTTTTGCAACCTGATCATTCATCTGCGAAACACTTTTTCCGATGCTGAGGTAGTTGGTTTGCGCTTGTAAAAACTGAATTTCTGATCCAATTTTTTGTTTCCATAAACGCTCTTGTCTTTTGTATGTTGTTTTTGCAAGTTTCAGTTGAAGCTTCAATTGTTCAAGTTGATCTCTCAATCCGCCATCCGAAATTTCGGCAAGGAGCGTGCCTTGAGTTACTTTTTGTCCTTCGGTTACATGAACTTTTTTCAGTAATCCTGGAATTTCTGGATAAATCAGAATGTTCTTATCCGTTTCAATAGATCCTTGGAACGATACGGAATGTTGGAAAAATTCTTCTTTCAATTCTACAGAACCTACAAGGACAAATTTTTGAGTTTGATCTTTTGCTTGTAAAGACTCATTTAGTTGTTCCAACTCTTTTTCAAGTTGATTGATGGTTTTTACGTGTTCCGTTTTTTGCAGTTGGATTTCTTCTAAAGTTCCAGTTGCTATGACTTCTGAAACACTTTTTTGGTCAGAAGATCCGCATTGAATAAAGCTTACAAGGCTAAGGAGTGCAATGAATTTTTTCATGATATGTTTTATTGAGGATTGTTGTTTATGATGATGTCAAGCGCTGTTTTTTGGATTACAACTGCTTGCATGGATTGGATATAACTTTGTTGAATGCTGAAGAGTTGTATTTGTGCTTGGCGCAGTTCAAAACTAGTGGCTAAGCCTTCGAAAAATTTAGTTTTATTTTTCTTTTCAATACGCTCTGCAAGATTCAACTGATCTTTAGTGTTGAAGTGTTTTTTAATGGCTAATCGGTAGTTATTTTTAGCCTGCTCGTATTCATAATAAACTTTGCTTCGTGCTTCATCAAAAGCAGTTTTTGCTTGCTCTAGTGTAATTTTAGCTTTTTGAGCACTAGCGGTTTTTCCAAAAGAACTGAAAATAGGAATTCTAACCCGCACCCCAAAGGCAGCAGAGCCAAACCATTTTTGATCTTTATCAGTGAAACCAAAAACATCGTTATTTCCCATATATGCCCCATTGACAAAGGCAGTTAAACTAGGTAGCCCTTTTGCTTTTTCAAGGCGATAAAAGAGTTCTTCGGTTGTGATTTTGTTTTCTGCAATGCGCAAATCAATGTTGTTTGCATAGCCCGGGTCTTCTTCCTCCATACGGAGGTTTTTTAGAACCAAACCTTCGAGTTGATCGGTCAATTCTAGCGGGCTATCCAATGGGATACCCAATAATAGTTTTATAACACTATGAGAAAGTTCTGCCATATTCTTGGCGTAATCCAATTGGTTGTTAAGCGATGTAAGTGTAAGTTGAAGTTGTTCTACACTTTCTTCTTCTCCAAAACCGGAGCGGAAAAGTTGATGTACTTCTTCTACATTTTTAGAAAGCGTATTGATATTCTCATCTAAAACTGTAACATTTGCTTGTGCTGCAATTGCGCCGAGGTATGCATCCACGATGATTCGTTGAATCTCTAATTGTGTTTTTTCCTGTACGTTATTTGCAATGTCCAAAAAGTGTTTGATTCCCTGAACTCCTACAACATACGTTCCGTCGAATAAGAGTTGCTTTAATTCGATCATACCCATGGCGGTTTGTTTTGTTCCAAAAGTAATCTCAGAAAATTCTCCCGCAGGACCACCAAAAAATTCGGCAGGTATTAACGATACTGGTTGTTCAATATTGTTTTGATAGTTGAGGTTAGCCGTTATCTGTGGGAATCCAATGGAAAGTGTTTCCCATTTTTGTTTTTGAGCTTTTTTGAGTTCCATGTCGGCTCTTTGCATGGTGCGGTTGTGAATCATTCCCCACTCAATTGCTTCGTCCAACGATACAGAAGTAGGTACGTCTTGGGCAATTAGGCTGGTTATGTTCCAACTCAGAAACAGGAAGAAAAGTGTTTTTTTCATAATGATATTAGGTAGTTGATTTGAAGAGGGTTAGTGATTTCAGTCCCTTGGGCGTTACTATAGCTCTTAGGTGATAGTCTAAATAATTTTCGAACAGTTCTTCTATTTTGAATTGTTCAATGGGGAATATTTCGATGTCTCGGATGCCACGCATTCCATTTAAATATAAACGAGAAACAAATTCAACATCAATTTCAGCACGGAACAAGTCCGTGTCAATTCCATTTTGAAGACTGTTTTTAACCAGTTCACCAAAATACTGATATTCTTTAGTTTTAAGGTCTTCGTATATTTTTGGAAAATATTTTTGCAGCTGATAATTTGGAGAAGTTTTTTCGCTTCCTAAATACTTCATGGCTTCCATTTTTACGCAATGGAGTTCCTCAATTGGATTTGAAGTGCCATCTTTTATTTTAATAATGTCACGGGTAACCTTTTCAAAAATGGAATGAGCAACTTCTTTTACTAGCTGATGTTTGTTTTCAAAATGAATGTATAAGGTCTTCTTAGAGATTCCCAAAGAAACCGCAAGGTCATCCATGGTTACACTTTTAAATCCTAATTGAAGAAAAAGCTTTGTTGCTTTTTCGATGATGGTGCTTTTCATTTTTTCGAATTGATAAATTCGATGCAAATATACACGTGGAAACTATAAAAACCAAAAAAGTTTCCAAAGTATTTTGTTTCGCTAGAGAAAGCGATAAAAAAGGTTATTTTTGTAAAAAAAACAGCTGTGCTTACACAATACCAATCTGCTTTTCTAGGCTATATGAAGGAACAACTTCCTAAAAACACTCCTGCAAGTTTATATGAACCAGCTTCTTATATTATGCAATTAGGTGGAAAACGGATTCGTCCGATATTAGCTTTACTTGCTGCAGACGCCGTTGGAGGTTCTTTTAAAAGTGCCCTCCCAGCTGCTTTAGCAGTTGAGGTTTTTCATAATTTCAGTTTAGTGCACGATGATATTATGGACGATGCACCCCTGAGAAGAGGTCAGGCAACGGTTCATGAGAAATGGGATGCTAATACCGGAATTCTCTCAGGAGATGTAATGTTAATATGGAGCTATGAGTGTTTGAATGCCTATCCTGGAACTTTGTTTAAGGAGCTTACCTCATTATTCAGCGCAACCGCCAGAAAAGTGTGTGAGGGGCAACAGTACGATATGGATTTTCCAAATCAAAAACATGTTTCACAGCAAGAATATATTCAAATGATTGCTTATAAAACCGCCGTACTTTTAGGCTGTTCACTGCAAATAGGTGCCTTGGTTGGTGGAGCAACTAAAGAAGCGAGTCAGCCTTTTTATAATTTTGGAATCGAATTGGGGTTAGCTTTTCAATTACAAGATGACTATTTAGATGCTTTTGGAGATCCCGAAACTTTTGGGAAGCAAGTTGGAGGCGACATCATTGAAAACAAAAAAACCATGCTTTTTCTTCTGGCTTTAGAATCGAGCGATTCTGAAGACCGTTCTGTTTTGGAAGAACTTTTCACAACCAATCCAGCAGATCCAACTCAGAAAATTACTCAAGTAAAAGAGCTATTCACAAAGTCTGGTGCCGTATTGCAGATTCAGCAACAAATGAAAGAGTATACTGAAAAAGCATTGAAAGAAGTAGATCAATTTCCTGTTGAAGAAGAAAAGAAAGAAGTTTTCAGAACCTTTGCTTTACAGTTAATGGAACGTAAGCTGTAGCTAAAAAATACGTTTCCACAAGGCTTTAACGAAAAGTCCAACAGGGAAACTCAGCATGATTTTTAGCTCTTCAAGAAAAGTAGTTTGCTCATCTAAGAATTTAAAAATACGTTCTGATTTGTTTTTTTTAAACATCAAAGAAAAAAGCATATGCCCTTTTTCATTGTGTTTGCTCAGCACATCAAGAAACAAAAGGTCGTAAAACCAAAACCGATTGCTCTGCTTCATTTTGTTTAAACCCTTGTCTGTCTTAAGGAATGCGATTACTTCTTCTGTTTTGCGGATTGATTTTTGAAAGGTAAAACCCGTACTCGCCTTAGTCCAGCCACCAGCGGTTCCAATGTGCATTATATTTGGAGAATTGTTTTCCCAAAACGGATAGGCTGTCATCGGAATGCTTCCTTGTTCTCGATCTTCAATTGTAAATTCGCCAGCATTTTTTTGATTCAAGTAGTGTTTGATCGCAGTTTCATACGCCTCATTTTTCAAAAGGTCGGCCGAGAATAAAGTATATTCTACAAGCGCTTCGTACTCAGAAAAGGGGAGTACATACATGAAGCGAGTATTGCCATTTTGAGGTAAATCGAAGTCCATAAATTGTATGGTAGTTGGATCAAAAATGGGATGTTCTGTTTTTACAAACCAACCAATAAAGTGTTGTTGTAGTAATGGGAATTTCTTTTTGTGCTCTAAATGAACAGTTGTTGGAATACTAGAAAAAACTTTTTGTCCTTGGTATTGCTCCTTTTTTCCTAAAACGGTAACCCTATTTTTTTGGTCGTCGATGGAGATTACTTCCTCTTTTAGGGTGGTAATATTTGGTTTTGAAGCAAGTTCCGATTTAATTTTTTTGTAGAAATCGACACTTCGAATCATTTTATATTGAAAGGGATCGAGGGCTATTTCTTTTGAAAAACCCGAAGCTTTGAATTCTGCAATATCCCACTGTTTGTGTATGATTGAATCCCAAGCAGAATTTTTTTCTTCCCAAAAACACCAGGTGCGATCATTACTATTTTTTGCTTCCTTTTCAAGGATCAATATTTTTTTGTGGTCAAAGTAGGAGTCATTACTGAGCGCTTGAGCAAGCATTAAACCCGAAGCACCTCCTCCACAAATAATATAGTCAAAATGGTTTTTGTTCTCCATAGATTCTCTAAAATTAAAGATTTGAATTGGAAATGGGGATAGCTACTAACCGTATTTTGATTAAATTTGCAAAAGATTTATAAAAGCCTTGGATAAATGGAAACAATAATTGCTTTTTTTGAAAATACAGATCCTGTTTTAGGGGCGCTATATGCTACTATTTTTACTTGGGGATTAACTGCATTTGGAGCTTCGTTTGTTTTCTTTTTCAAAAGTATGAATCGAGCTGTTCTCGATGGAATGCTTGGTTTTACAGGAGGTGTAATGGTTGCTGCAAGTTTTTGGAGTCTTTTGGCACCGGGAATTGCAATGAGTCCGGGGGAAGGTTTTGTAAAAGTGATGCCTGCTGCCATTGGATTTGGTTTAGGCGCCTTGTTTATTTTTGCTTTGGATAAAGTACTGCCTCACATTCATATTAATTTTAAAGAAAGTGAAGGAATTAAAACTCCTTGGCACAGAACAACCTTGTTGGTTCTTGCTATAACCTTGCATAATATTCCCGAAGGCTTAGCCGTTGGAGTTCTTTTTGGAGGTGTAGCAGCTGGAATTCCAGAAGCTTCTATTGCAGGAGCTGTTGTTTTGGCTATTGGAATTGGAATTCAAAACTTTCCTGAAGGTATTGCGGTTTCGATGCCTTTGCGTCGCTTAGGTCTAAGTCGTTTCAAGAGTTTTTGGTACGGACAACTTTCAGCAGCAGTAGAACCTGTAGCAGCTGTAATAGGTGCAGTCGCTGTTACTTTTTTCACGCCTTTACTTCCTTATGCCTTGGCTTTTGCTGCAGGAGCAATGATTTTTGTTGTGGTAGAAGAGGTTATTCCAGAAACACAACAAGACAAATACACCGATATAGCAACCCTTGGTTTTATAGGAGGCTTTATTGTAATGATGTGTTTGGACGTAGCTTTAGGTTAAAACCTATTCTTCGGTTTGCGTACCATTCCAACCTTGAGCAGTCAATTCGATTTGCTGTCCCAATCCAGTGACCATATTGTAGCCCGAGGATTCGTCAGTCATATGCCCTATGATGCTGAGGTGTGGATGTCCTTTCACCTTTTCAAAATCACTTTGGTCGATGGTAAATAACAATTCGTAATCTTCTCCTCCATTGAGTGCAGCCGTGGTATTGTTGATATTGAATTCTTCACAGGTTTTACCAACCTCAGGATCGATCGGAATTTTATCCTCATAGATCTGACATCCTACTTTAGACGCCTTAGAAAGATGGATTATTTCCGATGAAAGTCCATCGCTTACATCAATCATTGCCGAAGGTTTCACATCCAATTCTTTCAAAAGGGCTTTGATGTCTGTTCGCGCTTCGGGTTTCAATTGACGTTCTATACAGTAACTGTATTCCGATAAATCGGGTTGTGATTGTGGGTTTACTTGAAATACAGCTTTCTCACGTTCCAATACTTGAAGCCCCATATAAGCTCCACCAAGATCCCCAGTCACAACGACAAGATTACCTTCTTTAGCTCCACTTCTCAGGGCAATTTCTTCTTTTGGTGCTTTTCCAATTGCAGTAACCGAAAGCATTAAACCTTTGGTCGAACTGGTTGTATCTCCTCCAACTAAATCAACTTTATAATTGTTGCATGCCAAACGAATACCTGCATATAACTCTTCAATAGCCTCTAGGGGGAATCGATTTGAAACAGCAATTGAAACCGTAATTTGCGTAGCGGTTCCATTCATGGCATAGATATCCGAAAGATTAACCATTACGGCTTTATATCCTAAATGTTTTAAAGGCATATAACTCAAGTCAAAATGAACGCCCTCTATTAATAGGTCTGTTGAAACTATAGTTTCTTCATCTCCATGTTGAATAACAGCTGCGTCATCACCGATCCCGATGTGTGTCGATGGATCATGAATTGTAAAGTCTTTGGTTATTGTCTCAATAAGTGCAAACTCACCCAAAGTAGCAATAGGTGTCTTAGGAATATTTTTGTCTTCTAGCATCTTGCAAAAATAAGTGGTTTCTTGAAATAAATCCCTAAGTTTTGGCAGGGTTCTTGGATAGTTTATCTTTAAGCAAAATCATCATCGTTGAAAACAATTATTAAGCTTCTTTTGGCTTCTTTTACAATCCTTTCTGGTTGCACATTGGATTCTATTGAGCCTGTATCTGTTGTGATAGAAGAACCAACCCCAGTGCCAATCCCAACCCCAGTGCCAGACCCATTGGTAACGATTCCGCCTAGTGGATTAATTCCCTGTACTGATGGACAAGCTGGAGTTTACCCTTGTTTAGGGTATGATTTACAAGCTTTGGTTTCCCTAGAAACCATGGATGCTTCGTCTGGAAATGATAGTTGGGGATGGACCGATACCCTAACCGGAAAGGAATATGCGCTTATGGGAGTGAACGACGGAACAGCTTTTGTAGATATCAGCACACCCGATCAACCCATTTATCTGGGGAAACTACCTACCGCATCAGATTCAAGTACTTGGAGGGATATCAAGGTATACCAAGATTATGCTTATGTTGTTAGTGAAGCAGCAGATCATGGCTTACAGGTTTTTGATTTAACACGCTTACGCGATATAACTCGAGTAACGCGTTTTACTGCCGATGCTAGTTTAAACAGCTTTGGAAATGCCCACAATATTGCAATCAATGAATCCAGTGGTTTTGCCTATGTGATTGGGAGTAAGTTATTTGATGGTGGACCTGCTTTTATTGATATAAACGATCCTTTGAATCCAACCCTTGTTGGTGGTTTTTCAGATGAATTATACTCACACGATGCACATATTGTTACCTATGACGGACCAGATTTAGAACATCAAGGCAAGGAAATTTACTTTGGAAGTAATAGTGATGAAGGCGAAAACAATCAAGTTGTGATTGTCGATGTTACCGATAAAACTGCTCCTACACTAATTTCGAATATTACCTATAGCAATGACGGATATACCCACCAGGGGTGGTTGGCAGAAGATCATCAATACTACTATCTTGGAGATGAACTCGACGAGATTCGATTTGGGAACCGTTCCAAAACCCTAGTCTTTGATTTGGAAGATTTGGATAATCCTGTTTTGCACTACAGCTATTTGGGAACTACCAATGCAATTGATCATAATGGATATACTAAAGGCAATTCGTTTTTCTTGGCGAATTATACAGCCGGTATTCGCGAAATAGACATACAAAATATTGCTACAGGCGTAATGGAAGAAGTCGGTTTTTTTGATACCTACCCGAGAAATAACGGCACAAACTTTAATGGTGTTTGGAGTGTTTACCCTTATTTTGAAAGTGGAGTAATTGTAATTAGTGATAGTAACTCAGGACTCTTTTTAGTTAAAGCTAGCGAATAAAACGATGCGTAATTTTTTCATTTTCATACTATTTTGTTTTTGTGGCTGCGAAAGTACAAGCTACCTTCCAGAAGATTTCTCTTCTTTTGAAGGAAAGCTTTCTTGGGTAAAAACATTGGGTGGATCGAACGAAGATATTGCTCATGCTGTTATTGAAACTGAAGATGGCGGCTTTGCTGTTTTTGGAAATACCAAAAGTGTTGATGGGGATGTCACAGATAAAACGATAGAAGAAAGTGATCTTTGGCTCTTGAAATTCAATGCGGAAGCCGAATTGGAGTGGACAAAAACCTATGGTGGTTCTGGAGACGATCGTGGTCATTCGTTGATTCAAATGAACGATGGTGGTTATATGTTATTGGGTTATAGTCAAAGCGAAGATGGGCTTGGAAGTAACAACGAAGGGCAACACGACAATTGGGTTTTACGAGTAGATGCACAAGGAGTTTTTATGTGGGAACGCAGTTTTGGATACGGAGGTCACGATCATGCTTACAGCATTATAAAAACTGCTGATGGTGGCGCTTTATTCAATGGGTTTTTAGATGTAACGGCTTCAAATGGAGCGGGTAATTCCGTTGCAGATCGGTCGGGTAGTCTTCATGGAGTAGGGGAGTTTTGGTGTCATAAAATCAATGCAGAAGGCGAAGTTGAATGGCGAAATTATTATGGTGGAACAAGTAACGACCGTTCCTATGATGCGACAGAATTAGCAAACGGTAACTTTGTTTTAGTCGGCACTTCAGAAAGTATGGACGTAGATATAACAGATCCAAAAGGGAGCTATGATGTTTGGGTTGTAACGATTGATGCTACAGGAAATTTACTTTGGGAAAAATCGTTAGGCGGATCTGAAATCGATGGTGCCAATGCAGTTCTTGAAAATGCTGGAGGCAACATTGTAGTGTTTGGAAATAGTTTCAGTTCCGATGGAGATAGAAATTTTCCGAAAGGGAGCTCTGATTTTTGGATTACAACGCTAAGTCCCTCTGGAGTACTTTTGTCCGAAGACTCTTTTGGCGGCTCTTCTTTTGATTTAGGTCGCGGGTTAGCATCTGGATCGGATGGTGTCTTGTGGCTAGCTGGATATTCAAGAAGTAGCGACGGAGATGTGTCTTTGAATCAAGGAGATAATGACATGTTGATTTTGCGCCTGTCGCCAGACCATGTTGTGTTGAACAGCCTTTCTTTAGGTGGTTCTGCGCTTGATCTGGCTCACGATGTTATTGAATTGTCTTCTGGCAAAATCATCGTGGTTGGCGAAACCGAAAGTACCGACAGACCTTTTCAAGAGAACCATGGGCACAAGGATTTAGTGATTGCCCAATTCCATTAGTTTTCCATATTTTCTTATAGTATATATCTATCCTAGATTGTAAGGCATAATGCTTCAAATACCGTATATTTGTGCATTATTTAGAAAAATTATAAATAGCTATGATTAAAGTCTCCGAAACTGCAAAACAAAAAGTATCTGTTTTAATGCAAGAAGAAGGTTTCGATCCCATAAACGACTACGTTCGTGTAGGCGTAAAAAGTGGTGGTTGTTCTGGGCTTTCTTATGATTTGAATTTTGACAAAAAACAACTTGATGAAGATCGTCTTTTCGAAGATAATGACGTCAAAATTGTTGTGGATAAAAAAAGCCTGTTGTATTTGTTAGGAACAACTCTCGAATACTCAGGCGGTTTAAATGGAAAAGGATTTGTATTCAATAATCCCAATGCAAATAGGACATGTGGATGTGGTGAGAGTTTTTCACTTTAAAAGAAGAATGCTATGGCATATACTGAAGAAGAATTAAAAAAAGAGTTAGAGACTAAAGAATACGAATACGGTTTTTATACAGATATCGATTCGGATACTTTTCCAGTTGGATTAAACGAAGATATCGTTCGTGCTATTTCAAAACGAAAAGAAGAACCCGAATGGATGACCGATTGGCGTTTAGATGCCTACCGTTCTTGGGTTGAAATGAAGGAGCCGGACTGGCATAATGTGCAATACACAAAACCTGATTTTCAAGCCATTTCATATTACTCTGCTCCAAGTAAAAAAGATAAATACGAAAGCTTAGATGAGGTTGATCCTGAATTGCTGGACACCTTTAAAAAACTAGGGATTTCTATTGACGAACAAAAAGTCCTTGCAGGAGTTGCAGTAGATATTGTTGTTGACTCCGTTTCTGTGGCAACAACCTTTCGTGATACGCTAGCCAAAAAAGGAATCATCTTTTGTTCAATTTCTGAAGCAATCAAAGACCACCCAGATTTAGTTAGAAAATATATTGGTACGGTTATTCCTGTAAAAGACAACTATTATGCAGCACTCAATTCAGCAGTTTTTTCTGATGGATCATTCTGCTACATCCCCAAAGGTGTTCGATGCCCAATGGAATTATCAACGTACTTTAGAATCAATCAAGCAGGAACTGGCCAATTCGAAAGAACACTAGTAGTTGCTGACGAATCGAGTTATGTAAGTTACCTCGAAGGTTGTACCGCTCCATCACGAGACGAAAATCAACTGCATGCAGCCGTAGTAGAATTAGTTGCTATGGATGATGCAGAAATTAAATATTCAACCGTTCAAAACTGGTATCCAGGAAACAAAGAAGGTAAAGGTGGTGTATTCAACTTTGTAACCAAAAGGGGAATTTGCCATAACAACGCTAAAATTTCTTGGACACAAGTAGAGACAGGTTCTGCTGTTACTTGGAAATATCCTTCCTGTATTTTAAAAGGAGATAATTCTATTGGAGAGTTTTACTCCATTGCGGTTACCAATAACTTCCAGCAAGCCGATACGGGAACTAAAATGATCCACCTTGGAAAGAATACGCGAAGTACGATCATCTCGAAAGGGATTTCTGCTGGACGTTCTCAAAACAGTTATCGCGGTTTAGTTCAAGTGCATCCGAAAGCAACCAATGCTCGAAATTTCTCTCAATGTGATTCACTTCTTATGGGCGATCAATGTGGAGCACATACCTTTCCTTACATTGAAGTTAAAAACAATTCAGCTCAAATAGAACACGAAGCCACAACAAGTAAAATTGGTGAGGATCAAATTTTCTATTGTAACCAACGTGGAATTGATACAGAAAAAGCAATCGCACTTATTGTAAATGGATTTAGTAAAGAAGTTTTAAATAAACTTCCAATGGAGTTCGCCGTAGAGGCACAAAAATTATTAGAAATTTCCCTCGAAGGTTCGGTGGGATAAGATTACATACATTATGTTAACAGTAAAAGATCTCCACGCAAGTGTAGAAGGAAAAGAAATTTTAAAAGGAATTAATCTTCAAGTAAATCCAGGAGAAGTTCATGCGATTATGGGTCCAAACGGATCAGGAAAAAGCACACTTGCTTCTGTAATTGCTGGAAACGAAGATTATGAAGTTAGTTCAGGCGAAATAACCCTCAACGGAGAAGAGTTGTCTGAAGCTGATGCGGAAGAACGCGCACACAAAGGAATCTTTCTTTCTTTTCAATATCCAATAGAAATTCCAGGTGTTACGGTTACCAATTTCATCAAAACTGCGATCAACGCAAATAGAAAAGCACAAGGTTTAGAAGATATGCCTGCCAAAGACATGTTGAAGAACATTCGCGAAAAAGCAGCACTTCTAGAAATTGATTCTAAATTCTTATCTCGTTCCCTAAACGAAGGTTTTTCGGGAGGAGAAAAGAAAAGAAATGAGATTTTTCAAATGGCAATGTTAGAGCCTAAATTGGCCATCCTAGATGAAACCGATTCTGGTTTGGATATCGATGCACTTAAGATTGTTGCTAATGGTGTTAACAAATTAAAAAGTAAAGACAATGCAGTGGTCGTGATTACACACTACCAACGCTTGTTAGATTATATCGTTCCCGATTTCGTTCACGTACTGTATAATGGTAAAATTGTAAAGTCAGGCACCAAAGAATTGGCGCACGAATTGGAAGCAAAAGGATATGATTGGATTAAACAACTAGTGGACTAACTATGGATTTAAAAGAAAAATTAATATCCTCTTTTATGGCATTCGAAGAACAGTTAGACCTGTCTTCTCCTATCCATGAAATCCGTACGAGTAGTTTGAAGCAATTCGAAGCATTAGGTTTTCCTACCAAAAAGAACGAGGCTTGGAAGTATACTTCCTTAGCAAAGTTGTTGAAAAACGATTACTCGATTTTCCCGAAAAAAGAAACCACAACGGAACTCAAAGATGTAAAAAAGTATTTTTTATATGATATTGACACCTATAAAGTTGTTTTCATTGACGGAATTTACAGCCCGTTTTTATCGGATACTACCCACGACGGGATCGACGTTTGCTTGCTTTCTGCAGCGCTTACCAAAGATAAGTACAAAGCTACAATTGAAACGTATTTCAATACCATAGCCAAAAAAGACGATAGCCTTACCGCATTGAATACTGCTTTTACTAAAGAAGGTGCATACATTCATATTCCGAAATCGGTTGTTGCAGAAAAACCCATACAAATCCTTCACTTTTCGACCAGTGAACAAGGCCCCATGCTGTTACAACCAAGAAACTTAATTGTAGCGGAAGAAAACACACAAGTTCAGATCTTCGAACGTCATCAGAGTTTAGTGCCGCATCAGGTACTGACGAACGCTGTAACTGAGATTTTTGCAGCTGAAAATGCAATAGTAGATTACTATAAAGTACAGAACGATTTAGATGATGCTTCTCTTATTGACAATACCTACGTTGCTCAAAAAGGTAAAAGTCATGTAAGTGTACATACATTTTCTTTTGGAGGACAATTGATTCGAAACAACTTGAACTTTTATCAAAAAGGAGAATATATTGACTCTACTATGAAAGGGATTACCATTATTGGTGATAGACAACATGTAGATCATTACACTCTAGTTGACCATGCACAACCTAACTGTGAAAGTCATCAAGATTATAAAGGTATTTATGCTGACAAATCGGTGGGTGTTTTTAATGGTAAAATCTATGTAAATCAGATTGCTCAGAAAACCAATGCCTTCCAAAAGAACAACAATATCTTGTTGGACAATACAGCGACTATCAATACCAAACCTCAGTTAGAGATTTTTGCGGATGATGTAAAATGTTCTCACGGTTGTACTATTGGGCAGCTCGATGAAGATGCACTGTTTTATTTACGCTCAAGAGGAATACCCAAAAGAGAAGCAAAAGGATTACTTACTTACGCCTTTGCAAACAATGTTTTGGAAAGTGTAAAAATCCCTGCATTGAAACTACGAATTAACAAGCTGATTGCCGATAAATTAGGCGTTAGCATAGGACACGACTTATAACGGATGTTTGACTTAAACAACATACGAAAAGATTTCCCAATACTGGAGCGAACCGTAAATGGTCAGCCTCTAGTATATTTTGATAATGCAGCAACTTCACAAACACCAAATCAGGTGATCGATGTAATTGCTGACTATTATCGGAATTACAATTCCAATATTCACCGTGGAGTTCATACGCTAAGTCAAGAAGCTACTGACGCTTATGAAGGTGCAAGAAAAACGGTTCAGAATCATTTCAATGCAGCACATCCTCATGAAATCATCATGACTTCTGGAACTACGCATAGTATCAATATCATTGCGTCGGGCTACACTCAAATTCTTAGAGAAGGAGACGAACTGATTATTTCGGCTATGGAACATCACTCCAACATTGTGCCTTGGCAAATGTTGTGCGAACGTACTGGAGCTGTACTAAAAGTAATTCCCATGAGCCAAACTGGTGTTTTGGAAATGGATGTGTATAAGACTTTACTCTCAGAAAAAACCAAACTGGTTTTTGTAAACCATGTGTCCAATGCTTTGGGAACTGTAAACCCTATAGACGAAATCATTAAAGAAGCCCACGCCATTGGAGCAAAAGTGCTCATCGATGGTGCACAGGCTGCGCCGCACATCAAGGCCGATGTACAGGCTTTAGATGTTGATTTTTATGTTACTTCTGCCCACAAATTATGTGGACCAACAGGCGTTGGAATGTTGTACGGAAAAGAATCTTTACTGAATATGCTTCCTCCTTATCAGGGTGGAGGAGAAATGATAGCCGAGGTGCGTTTCGAAAAAACAACCTATGCCGACTTACCCCATAAATTCGAAGCTGGTACTCCAAACATAGCTGGAGGAATTGCTTTTGGAGCTGCCCTTGATTATATGAATGGGATTGGTTTTGACACCATTGCTGCTTACGAACAAGAATTGTTGGACTATGCAACAGAACAATTGAAAGCGATTGATGGAGTTCGTATTTATGGAGAAGCACCACAGAAAACTGCGGTAGTTTCGTTTAATGTAAATGAAATTCATCCCTACGATATAGGTAGTATTTTAGATAAATTAGGAATAGCCGTTCGTACAGGTCATCATTGTGCACAGCCCATTATGGATTTTTATAAAATCCCAGGAACTGTTCGTGCATCGTTTTCTTTTTATAATACCAAAGAAGAGATTGATATGATGATTAAAGCACTGAAACGTGCAATCCAAATGTTGGAATAAATAGCATTATCTTAGTGAATTATGAGCATACAAGAAATACAAGATGAGATTATAGAAGAGTTTGCGATGTTCGAAGACTGGATGCAGCGATACGAGTATATGATCGATTTAGGGAAATCACTTCCATTGATTGCAGCCGAATTCAAAACCGATGATAACATCATCAAAGGTTGTCAAAGTAAAGTTTGGGTTCACGCTGAACTCAAAGACAATGAATTGGAATTTACTGCCGATAGTGATGCAATCATTACTAAGGGTATTATTGCTATTTTGATTCGGGTATTCTCGAATCAACACCCCAAAGACATCTTAGCTTCCGACACGAGTTTTATCGACCAAATCGGACTTAAAGAGCATTTATCACCGACACGAGCCAATGGTTTGGTTTCGATGATTAAACAAATTAAAATGTACGCCATAGCGTTCCAAACACAACTCAGTTAATTATGTCAGAAAACACGCTAGATACCCAAGAATTAGGAGAAAAAGTGGTCAATGTACTCAAAACTATTTTCGATCCTGAGATACCCGTCGATATATATGAGCTAGGACTGATATATGACGTTTTTGTAAACGAAGACCGAGACGTTAAAATTTTAATGACCCTAACTACTCCAAATTGTCCTGTAGCAGAAACACTTCCAGTTGAGGTGGAAGAAAAAGTAAAGTCACTCAACGAAGTGAATGATGCTGAGGTTGAAATCACTTTCGACCCACCGTGGACGCAAGACTTAATGAGCGAAGAAGCCAAATTAGAACTCGGATTCTTATAATAAAATATGGGAGATGAAATCGTAAATAAAGTAGCCCAGAGTGTTCTGATTACCTTTGATCTAGAAGATCTCTATGTGCAAGGAGTTCGTACCCAAATTGACTTGAGTCAATGGTTAGAACAAGGCTTTATTTTACGAGAAAAAGAATTTAGAGCAGCAATTACTTCCCACGATTGGTCTTTGTACCAAGAACATTATGTTGCACTGTCTTGCTCAACTGATGCTATTTTGCCTGCTTGGGCAAGTCTCTTAGTTACGGCTCAACTCAACCGTGTTGCAAGTCAAATTGTTTGGGGTTCCTCACAAGATTTAGAGCATCAATTATTTCTTCAAGCCATAGATCAACTGGATTTATCTTCTTTTGAAGGTAAGCCCGTAATTGTAAAAGGCTGCTCTGAAAAAGAAATTCCTGAAAGTGCCTTTGTTTACCTCATTCAAAAACTACAACCCGTAGTTAAAAGTCTTTTTTACGGAGAAGCTTGTTCCTCAGTTCCCCTTTATAAGAGGTAACTTTTAATGTGTAACACATTCATTTGGTTTAAGATACATTTAGAGAACCTAAATCTTATCTTATGCGCCTCGTATTTCTATGTTTGCTTTATGTTTTTGTGAGTTGTAAAAAGGAGAAAAATTCTCCTGTTGTAGCAATGCCATTCAGTTTTATTGGGAGCTGGGACTATAGTCAAAAGATTTATCGATTCGCAGACGCACCTTTCACACAACTTAGTAATGGCTTAGGGTGTAATGGAGAAACAAATTTCACCTTCCGTACCGATGAATTTGAGATTACCATCGCCGAAGGGATTTCTTGCGAAGAAAAATTCTTTTATGTTTTAGCTTACGATTTAGTAAAGCAAAATGACAGTACCCATGTGCTTACATCAGATCGATTGATACGTACCAATTACAATCCAACTGGAGAGCCTGACTTTAGTGATATCCCCTTAATAGACAGTGAAGTTGAATTGATTATACGTTCCGAAAACGAGTTCATCACCCATTTGAATTTACCTGATGAACCTCTTTTTGAAGGAAGAACCTATGAGTCTTCCTATATTCGATATCAGCGAATTCAAAACTAAAGAAGCTTAAAGTTTTAGTATCTTGGTGCTAGAATATGAGCGTTTGAATACCCAGCAAAAGATTTTAATAGTAACGTATTACTGGCCACCTTCGGGAGGTTCAGGAGTTCAACGTTGGATGTATTTTGCCAAATATTTGAAGCAACTAGGGTGGGAGCCAATCGTGGTTACTGTTGATGAAGAAAAAGCTTCCTATGCTGTTCTCGATACTTCTTTAAATCAAGAAGTTGATAACATACGGGTAATCAAAACCAATACGCGCGAACCATTACAATGGTATTCGTTTTTGACTAGTGGTTCTAGAAACAAAGGAATTCCCCAAGGAGAAGTCAATCGTACAAGCATCTTTAGAAAATTTGCCGCCTATATCCGTGGCAATTTTTTTATACCCGACGCTCGAAAAGGTTGGGTGCCCTTTGCACTTAAAGCTGCAAGAAAAATCATTATTGAAGAAAAAATAACTCAGATCATAACAACGGGCCCTCCGCATTCTACACATTTGGTTGGACTACAACTTCAGCAAGAATTTGATTTGAACTGGCTTGTCGATTTTCGTGATCCCTGGTCCGATTTGTTTTATAATAAGGAACTCTATAGAAGTCAAAGAACCATCAAAAAAGATTTGTACTTGGAAACCCAAGTTCTTCGAACTGCCAGTGGTGTACTTACCACGATCGGAGGTAAACTACATGAGGACTTAAAGTTGAAAGCTCCACTCCAAAATTTGTACGCCCTACCTAATGGCTACGATGCAGAGCTTATGCAGTCGGTTGAAGCTAAACCCATTCAGGATGTGTTTCATGTGGTTTACACAGGTTTGTTGACCCACAATCAGCCGTATGACACCGTTTTAAAAGTGCTAAATTCCATTTCGACTCCAGTGCCTATTCGACTCTCTTTGGCGGGAACTATATCCCCAGAAATACGATCTGAGATTCAAGCTGAATACCCTAAAATAGAAGTAGTATATCATGGGTATTTATCCCACAAAGACGCAATCGGTCTGATGAAAAGTGCCCACCTTTTACTCAATTTCATCTTCCTAGGAGCACAAAATCAAATGATTTCAGGAAAATTATTGGAGTACATCGCAACCGAAATCCCTATTCTTTCGATCGGAAATCCGGACTCAGAAGCGGGGTGTTTTTTAAAGCAAGGAACTGCAGCAACGATGTTAGATGAAAATGACACAAATGCTATCTTGGATTTCATTCAAATTGCAGTAACACAAAAAGATTCCATTCGAAATACGTTTCCACAACTTGGGGAATGGAGTAGGGAAGCTTTGACATTAAAGTTGATTTTTGTTTTTGAGGGAAAAACTCAGGTTTAATAATATTTAATGCTCGTCTATATAATAACTCTGCTTCCTTTCAGATGATGTTTTCGTAGTTTAATTAGGTTAAAGGGGTAGTCCAAGAGCAATTTTTTCAAAGCTGGTCAGTAAGTTGTTTTTGGGTGATTCAACAATCCGACCAATTTCTTTTCCACCTCTTTTAAAAATAAAAGTAGGAATACGGTATATCTTCTTTCCTTTTTCTTCTCCGTTAGGTCCTTTTTTGTAACGGTCAGTAATATCATAGAGGGCTATAAAATTTAGTTTTCCTCGTTCTAAACCCAATAGATCCCATGTCTTTACAAATCTTGGCACCAATATTTTACTATCCCAACACCAAGTGCCCATATAGATATCTACCTCAATATCATTAAGCTCTTTTGACCAAGAATAATTTTTCATCGTTATTTTTAAAGCGTCATAATATTGAGTATACCATGATGAATGTAATGGATTTTTTTCTAGTTCATTAATCTCAAAAGGACCGCATAAGTGAGTTTCTCCTCGTTCGTTGGTGTAGGTAGTTTTTTCTTGTGCAAAGCAAAAAGTAACAGTGTACAAAAGCAGTAGGGTATAGCATGATTTTTTCATTGGGATGAAGTTTAGGTTAATGGTAGTA
>JABAZL010000120.1 GCA_018608425.1 Flavobacteriaceae bacterium | reverse complement strand
TACCTCCAAAAAGTAATAAAACGACAAGAACGATGAGGATTATTTGAGGGCCTCCGATCATTCCTAAAAAAACTACTGAACTTATCATATCATTGATTTTGAACAAATGTAAAAAGAATTATTATAGGGAATCCATATTTTGAAGAGGGAAAGCAGTAATTTTTAACCAAGGGTTTCTTTATATTTGTGAAAGATCATGGAAAAAGCACCAAAAAAAAGAGGGAAATTAAAGCAAAAACTACTGAACAAGTACCGTTTAGTGGTCTTGAATGAAGAAACGTATGAAGAACAACTGTACTTCCGTTTGACGCGTTTGAATGTTATGATTATTTCCATTCTCTTAATTTCGATCTTTGTAACCGGAACAGTTTTTTTAGTTGCTTCCACACCCCTCAAAGAGTTTATGCCTGGCTATTCTTCTACAGTAATGCGAGCACAGGCAGCAGAAAATGCGATAAAGCTAGATTCTTTAAGCAGAGCATATGATCAATCCATTCGGTATTTAAATTCCATTCAACAAGTACTTGTTGGCGATCTTAAGTTCGATGAACTTCAAGAAAATCGCGTGGAGTTGGATAGTTTTTCTAAACGATCCAAAGCAATTGTTTCAACCAGTGTCGACGATTCTCTTCTAAGAGCTATTGTAGACCAAGAAGACAAGTATAATTTCCAGGGTGGATCAAAAAACAAAGTAGACTTTGTTCTGTTTCCTCCTGCCCAAGGCGATCTATCGCAAACCTATGATCCCGCAAACAAACACTATGCGGTTGATATTGTACTCAAAGAAAATGCTCCAGTAAAAGCAGTTGCCGAGGGAACAGTTATTTTTTCTGAATGGACTGCAAGCACAGGTCACGTAATCATTATTGAACATCCATACGGTTTGATTTCTGCATACAAGCACAACGCCTCATTGAGCAAACAACAAGGGGACTTTGTGGTAGCAGGAGAAGTGATCGCATCAGCTGGAAATACAGGAGAACTATCCACAGGCTGGCATTTGCATTTTGAGCTTTGGAGTGATGGGTACCCCATGAATCCCGAGAGTTTTATTGACTTTTCTAAATAATATTACAAAAGAATGAAGCAATTAGCTGCAAAAATATTTGCTAAAATCATCTTTAAGAGAAATCAAAAATGGGTAAATAACCCCGTTAAGGCACAACAAGAAACCTTTCAAAAACTGATTGCATCAGGGAGTAAAACTCTTTTTGGAAAAGACCATAATTTTTCTTCTATTGAACAACCATCCGATTTTGCGACGCAAGTTCCTGTTCGAGATTATGAAGGGCTCCGATCGTATGTAGATCGAATTGTTGCGGGAGAGGAAGATGTTTTATGGCCAGGAAAACCAATCTATTTTTCCAAAACAAGTGGTACTACTTCTGGAGCCAAATATATTCCCATTACTGAGGAATCTATGCCTACGCACATCACCGCAGCTCGAGACGCTTTACTCACGTATATACATTATACTGGAAAGGCTGATTTTCTAAAGGGCAAACAAATCTTTGTTCAAGGTAGTCCAGAGCTGGATTACAAGAATGGAGTTGCTTTGGGGCGTTTATCAGGAATTGTAGCACATTATGTACCTTCTTATTTGCAAAAAAGCAGCATGCCCAGTTGGGAAACAAACTGTATTGAGGATTGGGAAGAAAAAGTGAATGCTATTGTTGCAGAAACAATACCCGAAAACATGACACTGATTGGAGGAATTCCTTCCTGGGTTCAAATGTATTTCGAAAAAATAAAAAGCCAAACCAATCAAGATGTTGGTACTCTGTTCAAAAACTTTTCTCTCTTCGTTTACGGAGGAGTTAATTTTGAACCCTATAAAAGTGTTTTTAAAAACCTCATTGGACGCTCAGTTGATACCTTGGAATTGTTTCCAGCTTCTGAAGGGTTTTTTGCTTATCAAGACATCCCCAATCAAGAAGGTTTACTTTTACTGTTGAACAATGGGATTTTCTATGAATTTATTCGGGTAGACGAAATACAACAAGAAAATCCAAAACGATACACTCTTGGTGAAGTAGAAATGGGCGTTAATTATGCTTTAATACTATCTACCACAGCTGGTTTATGGGCTTATAATATTGGAGATACGGTTTGCTTTGTTTCTACCGCTCCTTATCGCTTGGTAGTAACTGGAAGAATCAAACACTTTATTTCTGCCTTTGGAGAACACGTCATAGGGAAAGAAGTAGAAACGGCGCTAAAGAAAGCAACAGAAGGCACATCCATTCGAATTCGGGAGTTTACTGTTGCCCCACAAGTAAAGCCAGAAACGGGCTTACCTTATCACGAATGGTGTATTGAATTTGACCAAGCGCCTGAGGATATGGCAGCTTTTGAGACCGCTTTAGATGCAGAAATGGAAAAGCAAAATGTGTATTATCAGGATTTGATTCAAGGCAAAGTATTACGCAAACTAGTTGTAAAGCCTATAACAAAACAAGGCTTTGAAAAGTATATGAAATCGATAGGCAAATTGGGTGGACAAAACAAAGTTCCACGCCTTGCCAACGATCGTAAAATAGCAGACGCTCTGCAAAACGCTTTATAAAATGGATGCAAAAACACTCATTACGGGAGGGTTAGGGTTTATTGGATCAAATTATATTGACTATATCTTAAAAACCAAGCCGCTCGAAAACATCTTGGTTTTAGACAAGAATACCTATGCTGCAGATTCTGACGCACTCAAACGCTGGGAAGGTAACCCTCGACTGACTTTTACCGAAGGAGATATATGTGATGCTCAGCTTTTAAGTCAAATATTTCAAGAAAACAACATTCAGGGAGTAGTTCATTTTGCTGCAGAGTCTCATGTTGATAATTCAATTAGTGGCCCACAGGCTTTTGTAGACACCAACATTATGGGAACTTTCCAGCTTTTAGAAGCCGCTCGAAAGACTTGGTTGGATGTTAATCAAAGCAAGAAAGAAGGGTATGAAAATGCTCGTTTTCATCATATTTCAACCGACGAGGTTTACGGCGCCTTAGGCTCAAAAGGAGCTTTTACCGAAAAGACAGCTTACGCGCCCAACAGTCCGTATAGCGCATCCAAAGCGGCATCCGATCATTTGGTTAGAAGTTATTTTCACACCTACGGTTTGCCCGTTGTAACGACCAATTGTTCCAATAATTTTGGTCCGTATCAGCATCAAGAAAAACTGATCCCAACAATCATTAGAAAAGCAATTCAAGAAGAGTCCATTCCCATTTATGGAACTGGAAAAAACATTCGAGATTGGCTTTTTGTACTCGACCATTGTACCGCTATTAAAACCGTTTTTGAAAAAGGAACTTTAGGCGAGGTCTATTGTGTTGGCGGTGATAACGAAAAAACAAACTTGGATCTCTGTGCTGCCGTTATTCAAATCTTGGACAAAACACAACCCCGGCCTAATGGAGAATCCTATGCTACATTAATCACACATGTTACCGATCGTCTAGGTCATGATTTTCGATATGCAATTGACGCAACTAAAATCAAGAATGAATTGGGCTGGTCGGCTCAAACTTCTTTTGAAGAAGCACTTGAGGTTACAGTAGCACATTACCTAAACAAAAGGAACAGATGAAAGGAATTATTTTAGCAGGAGGAAAAGGAACGCGATTATATCCTTTAACCAAAGCAGTCAGTAAGCAACTCATGCCCATCTTCGACAAGCCCATGGTATATTATCCATTGGCAACCTTAATAGAAGCAGGAATTCGCGAAATCTTGATTATTACTACTCCAGAAGATATGCACTTATTTCAAAACCTATTGGGTGATGGATCACGAATCGGTTGTTCTTTTAGTTATGTAGAACAGGCAGAACCAAACGGTTTGGCGCAAGCTTTTATTTTAGGAGAAGACTTCATACAAAACGATCCCGTTGCACTTATTCTGGGAGACAATTTATTTTATGGAACCCATTTTATAGAGCAACTAAAAAAACACGCTTCTTACGATGGCGGGATGATTTTTGCGAGTAAAGTAAGTGACCCGCATCGGTATGGAATTGTTCAATTTGATGCGAACAGAAAAGCAATCGACATTGAAGAAAAACCGACGCATCCTAAATCGTCTTATGCAGTCCCGGGTATTTATTTTTACGACAATACGGTGGTCGAAAAAGCAAAGCAACTTAAACCAAGTTCAAGAGGTGAATTAGAAATCACAGACCTCAACCGACTGTATATGGATGAAAAACGCTTGCATGTTGAGGTTTTAGATCCTGGCACGGCATGGTTGGATACAGGTACCATCGAATCGTTGATGGAAGCCAGTCAGTTTGTGCAGGTCATTCAGTCTAGACAAGGGATACTCATTGGAGCTATCGAAGCGGCTGCTTACCAGTCGGGAGCCATCGACAAACAACAGCTGAGCCTTTTAGCAGACGAACTTGAAAAAACAGTTTATGGAACCTATTTAAAATCGCTGATTTCAGAATAATATGGATGCTCAAAAAACTTCAATTGCAGGTTGCTGGATCATAAAGCCAAAGGTCTTTAAGGATGCCCGTGGTTATTTTTATGAAAGTTTTCAAAAAGAACGCTTTGAAGCATTAACTAAAATCTCCTTTAACCCCATTCAGGACAATGAAGCTTTTTCAACCTATGGAGTTGTTCGCGGGTTGCATTTACAAGAAGCGCCTCATGCACAAGCAAAATTGATTCGCGTACTTCAAGGAACCATCTTGGACGTTGTAGTAGACTTAAGAAAAGAGAGCCCTACTTTTGGAGCAGTAGTTACCGCAGTGCTGAGTCAGGAAAACAAAGAACAATTATTTGTTCCCAAAGGTTGTGCCCACGGGTATTCCGTGCTGAGTCCAGAAGCAGTTGTTTTTTATAAAACAGACGCTTACTATCATCCAGAAACAGAAAGCGGTATTTTATATAACGATGAAGAGCTGAACATCGATTGGGGTATCCCAGAAGAAAAACAAATATTAAGCGACAAAGACCTTCTTTGGCCAACTTTCAAAAACTATTCTCTGTGAAACGGATATTAGTTACAGGAGCCAACGGCCAATTGGGTACAACCCTC
>JABAZL010000050.1 GCA_018608425.1 Flavobacteriaceae bacterium | reverse complement strand
ACCTCACAGACAGTACCGTTCTGAGAAATATTGGAACTCCATTTGGTCATTCTCTCATCGGCTTTCAGTCGACTATAAAAGGGATTAGTAAGCTTTTATTAAACAAAGCAAAAATAGACGAGGACTTGAGTTCAAACTGGGCGGTAGTGGCAGAAGCTATTCAAACAATATTGCGACGTGAAGGTTATCCAAATCCGTATGAAGCACTTAAAGGTCTTACACGAACCAATCAAGAAATTAATCAAGAGTCCTTACACAACTTCATTGATGAGCTTGAAATCGATACCAAGATTAAAGTAGAATTAAAGAAAATTACACCTTTCAATTACACCGGGATCTAATTGATTTCTTTTAGGAATTCACCTCCAGGAATATCAATTACTTCGGTTAGTGTAGCGACTTGATTTAAGTCGATATCGCCTTCTATAGAAAGAAGAATGAAATTGATATTCGAAATATCCAAGCCTTCTTTGTCAGCGAATTTCTGAGCACCTTTGACGTACATCACCAAACGATCTACTTTAGAATCATCGGAGCCATAAACTACACAAAACTGAACGTCTACATCTTTTTCCGAAAGATTCATTACTGTTTCTAATTCGGTTTGATCAATCTGATTTGCGATCCAAGACTCCATGTCTTGGGCTATTATACCGCTTTTGGTGCTCAAAACTTTAAAGCTATCCATACTTTTCACCATATCTATGAATCCATTCATTTGAGGGTCATCAGTATTGAGACTTAGTTTCCCAAGCATTTCAAACATCTTTGGACTTACACTTAAATACGAAGCTGCTGGGTCTTTTTGGTACTGTTCAAAAATATTTTGAGCAGTGAGTAGGTTTAAACTCATCAATAAAACAAGAATAAGGCTATATTTTTTCATTTGGAATGCTTTTTGTAAGATACAAGTATAAGGATATATTTTAAAATGCGACATTATTTAATAGAGTTCCTTAAATTTGAAAACTATATCAACTATTCAAAAAAAATCATGAACAAGATTTATTACTATTGTCTACTCGGAACTGCTAGTTTATTAATCGGATGTGATGCGGAAGATCGCGATGATGAAATCATTAATATAGCAGATAATGATATGGATTTAGAGGTAAACGACTTCATTTGGAAAGGATTGAATCAGTATTACTATTGGCAAGAGTCGGTTGAATCTTTAGCCGATTCACAAATTAATAATGCAGCAGCATATGATGAATTCTTAGGCGAGACAGTAGATCCTTCTGATTTTTTTACCAGCTTAAACCATCCTGACGATCGCTTCAGTTGGATCGATGAAGACTATGTAAACCTTGAAAATCAATTGGCGGGTATTTCTGCTTCTAATGGTATGAATTTTTTGGTAAGCCGACAATGTGATGATTGTAATGACCTAGTCGCTTTTGTGACCTATGTACTTCCCGAATCTGATGCTGCAGCAAAAGGGATAGAACGAGGAGATTTTATCTCAACTATCAACGGATTTGTTTTGAATGTCAATAATTATATTAATTTATTATATGGAGATGAGCTAAGTTACACAGTAGGTATAGCCGATTATAATGCTGTAGAGGGATCTTATGAATTAACCGGCGAGACCATTACATTAGATAAGGTAGAGAATTTCCAAGAAGATCCAATTCATAAAAACCTTGTTCTTGATGTAGATGGTCAAAAGGTTGGATACCTTATGTACAACAAATTTCTTAACGAATTTGACGATCAACTGATTCAAACCTTTACTGATTTTGCAACGGAAGGAATAAGGGACCTTGTAGTAGATTTGCGTTATAATGGTGGAGGATCTGTTCGTACCTGCGTCTATTTAGCAAGTATGATTACTGGGCAGTTTACAGACGAAATATTCGCACAACAAATATGGAATTCAAAGTTATTAGCATATTTCGAGGCTTTAAACTCCAATACCAATGATTCGGACGACAGGGAACTTAACAATTACTTCACAAGTACCAACTCAGAGGGTGTAACCTTACCAGCCTTAAACTTAAACACAGTGTATATAATTGCTACAAACAGAAGTGCCTCTGCGAGTGAACTTTTGATCAACGGTTTAGCACCACATATTAATGTTGTGTTGATCGGAAATACAACTTATGGCAAAAATGTAGGTTCAATCACTGTATATGATTATATCGACAATGAAGGAACAAAAAATCCAAACCATACCTATGCCATGCAACCCATTGTTCTTAAAATAGCAAACAGTGCAGGGTTTGCTGACTATGCAAATGGTTTAGAACCGGATATTGAACTCCGTGAAAGAGCATCGAATCTAGGCGTACTTGGATCTCCTACTGAGCCTCTACTTTTTGAAGCTCTAAATCAAATCTCTGGATCAGGGAAGTATCTAGTTCCTGAAGGTGAAGCACTAGTTCCTTTGACAGATCCCAAGTTTGAAGCATCCAATGGTATGTATATCGATTTACCACAAAGCTCCCTGAAATATTTTCTTAAAAACTAAGGTTTATACCCAGTCTAAAATTACGTCCCTGTGTGCTGAAGTTTTCAATTTCAATATAATCTGCATCAAAAATGTTAGCTAGAATAAAAAAGGCGGATAGTTTTTGATTTTTAAATCGGTGACTCACTTTAGCATCCACTAAAGTGTATGCATCTAATGGTGCACTACTAAGTCCAACTCTACTTCCGGTATGCTGAATACTTGTATTCAAATGTGTAGCAGGACTCAGATCATAGTCCAACACAGCTCCAAATGCATGCTTGGGTAAGTTGATAAGATTGCCTAGTTCTGTTTCGTTATAAGTATAGTTCATACGGAGATCTACAACATCAAAAAGTTTATTTTGATACTCAAACTCAATTCCACTATAGGTAACTCGTTCTTCAGAATTACCATAGCGAAAGGTAGCAAAATCGTAAATCAAGGTCGGATCTTCTGTACGTTTGAAAAACACAAGTGATGCTCTCGATTGGGTTCCACTATTCCATTCAGCACCCAGTTCAAGGGTTGTATTTTCTTCTGGTTTTAAATCTAAATTCCCTGAATAAAAATCATATAACTGATAGGAACTCGGGGGAATAAACGCTGAACTAATTGAAGAAACAATTTTCAAACGATCTTCATTTGCAAAACGGAAAGAATAACTTGGATTAATACTGTAGGTAAAATGACTTCCATAAGTATCGTGATTATTCATTCTACTCCCTAAGTTGAAATTAAATCCTGCGGTAGACAGATATACAAAATTAAGATAAACATCATTTTGAATATTCGATGGGGCTCCTTCATAAGAAGTGTTTTGGTGGGCGAACCCCAAAACTGAATAAAACCGTTCTTTAATGATGTATTTATTAAAAACATCTAAAGCAAGGTTGGCACCTTGTAAGGTCTGATTGTAACCTCCTGCAAAAACACGATCAGTATTCTGAAGACCTAAAACCGCGTGTAGGCTTCCTTTATCATAAGCATAGATTGAACTCAATGAAAATCGTTCTAAATCAGTTACAAGGGTTGAATTATTATCTGAGGGGGTTCCAAACACATTATCAAAACTAGTCCCAGAATGATCCTTATTAAAAGTCACATTCCAATCCAAATATTTCCCATTTCGTCCCAATTGGAATCCAAAATTAGTTTGGATAAACGGATCAATTTCAGTACCAACATCAACAGAACTTAAGCCATAAATATTTTGACTTCCCAAACTCAACTTATATTGAAACGAATCTTTAGTTCCCGAAAAGTTCGCGAAGTTAGACAGGTAACTGATTTTGTTGAAAGCAGTATTTGCTGCTTGTTGCGTACCGATGGTAGACCCTAAATTTACACTGAGTTTTTTGCTCGACTTTTTTGTTGTGATGTTTACTACCCCAGTTGAGGCTGAGCTGCCGTAAAGGGTACTAGCAGCTCCTTTCACTATTTCTATTGAAACAATATCCGCAAGATTCAAAAGATTTAAATCAAAATCATTACTAATTCGTGATGGATCTGAAACCCGAACACCGTCGATCAAAATCAATACTTGATTGTTACGACCACCGCGAATAGAGAAACTCTGATTTTGACCAGCAGCAGATCGGCTACCAATCAGATTAATTCCGCCATAGGTTTGCAGTAACTCAGGGAGGCTTCTACCCTGATAATTCTTCAATTCTTTTTCCGAAATCTTAATTACTGTTTTTCCCGATTGGGAACGTTTAATTTCGAAACGAGAATCGACTATAACCACTTCTTCCAGGACGGTCTCGTCGGTGATAAACTCTTCTTGATCTAAAGTAGAAATTTTCTCTTGGGAATAGCCCGTGAGAACATGGAACAGCATAAGGCTGCTTAAACTTAACTTAAGTTGCATACAATTTACATTAAAGGACAATCAACATATAAATGACTCAAAATCTTTATCCCGAAGATTCTAAAACATTATAAAGAGGCAGGTATCCTGACTCGCTTTACTTAATGACCTTCCCATTCGGTGAACAGTGGCGAAGCATTAATAAAACCTCTTCCGAGGCAAAAGCTTACAGTTGCGGGAACAGTTTTGGATTCTAACCAAATTCCCTTTTAATCTTGAACAAGTTCAAAAACCAATTTACAGGACAAAAATACATTTTTATTGGATATTAAAATAACTTCAATCTGTTTATTGAAACTAAAAATTAACTGTAATTTTGAACTTTGTGAAAAAGATTCAAACCATTATTTTACTCAGTTGGCTTATAATCGGATGTACACCATCCCGATCAAAAGATACAACATCAACCTCAGCACAATATGCCCAAGGTTTTTCGATAGAAAGTAAAGCTACATATGATATTCTTATTCTAAAAAATATAGTCCCAAATTCACAAACCGTATTACGATATCTTTTAATCGCCGATGGAATAGAATTACCAAACGGCAATACCTATGATGGTGTTATTAGAACACCAGTAAAGCAAATCATAGCTGGATCGACCACTCACGTTGCCTTTCTAGAAGAACTCGATGCCATAGAAACTTTGGTTGGATTTCCAGAAACAGATTATATTTCATCTGCCAGTGCGAGGAAACGAATTGCAGAAGGAAAAATTATTGATGTTGGTAAAAGCCAGCAATTAAATGTTGAACGCATTCTAGAATTGAATCCTGACTTAATTCTAAGTTTTGGTGTAGAATCCATAGATGGTTCGCTGAAACGATTCAATAAAATGGGAATTCCATCTGCTTTTATCGGGGAGTGGAACGAGCAAAATCCGCTAGGAAGAGCCGAGTGGATTAAAGTTTTTGGGGCATTATTGGGAAAGAAAAAAGAAGCTGATGAACGCTTTAAAAGTATTGAAGAAAAATACATTGAAATTCAAAATTCAGTTCCAAGTACAAAAACAAAACCAACTGTTTTAGCGGGAGCTATTTATCAAGATGCATGGTATCTACCTGGGGGGGATAGTTATTTGGCTCAACTTTTTGAGGATGCAAACACCAACTACCTTTGGAAAGGAGACACCCAAACCGGGAGTTTAGCTTTGAGTATTGAAACAGTTTTAGAAAAAGGGCAACAAGCAGATTACTGGTTTGCACCTGGGCAACACACCTCCTACTCTATCCTTGAAGAAGAACATGTGTTGTATTCCAAATTCAAAGCAACACAAACAAAACGTATTTTCACCTACGCACGATCGAAAGGCAGCTCAGGTGGTCTTTTATTTTTTGAATCTGGAGCCACACGTCCTGACCTTGTTTTAAAAGACATTATTCATCATCTTTACCCAGAATTGTATACGGCATACGTGCCCACTTATTTTTTACCCTTAGATGATTGAACTTAGAAGCTATACCGGTTTTTTCACATTCCTCATC
This sequence comes from Flavobacteriaceae bacterium, assembly GCA_018608425.1. GTDB lineage: Bacteria > Bacteroidota > Bacteroidia > Flavobacteriales > Flavobacteriaceae > Arcticimaribacter. The sequence continues at coordinate 26,023 of JABAZL010000050.1, read as the reverse complement.
GGAATACTGTTTCTGTGCTTAATTTTCAATTTGAGTTTAGGCTCTGTTGACATTCCTCTTTGGGAGGCCATTAAGATCACTTTGGGTTATCCTACCACAAAACCCACCTTCGAATACATACTATTAGATTACCGTATCCCAAAAGCCGTTACAGCGATCCTTGCAGGTGGTAGCCTAGGCGTTTGCGGACTTATGATGCAGACCTACTTTCGAAACCCATTGGCTGGACCTTATGTACTTGGAATAAGTTCTGGGGCTAGTCTCGGAGTTGCACTGCTCCTTATGGGTAGCTCTTGGCTTGGAGGATGGTTTGTTTTTGGAGAAGTTGGATTACGATGGGCAGTAATGATTGCAGCAAGCCTAGGGAGTGTTCTTGTTTTTAGTCTCATTCTCATCGCAGCAGTTCGACTGAACAACAGCACCTCTCTGCTGATACTAGGCCTTATGTTTGGCAGCTTTACAGCGGCAATTGTCAACATCTTGATGTTTTATGGAAGTAAAGAAGCCCTACAGAAATATGTCTTTTGGTCTTTTGGAAGCTTGGGTAACATGGACAGCTCTGAATTAAAAATTCTTAGTGTAGTACTTTTTATAGGTTTGGGAATGGCAGTATTGGCTATTAAAAATCTAAACAGTCTCCTTCTCGGAGAAACCTATGCGCAGTCGCTCGGGGTTTCGCTTAAAAAAAACCGATATCTTATTGTTATTTCTGGTAGTCTTTTGGCCGGAGCTACTACAGCCTTTGTTGGTCCTATTGGGTTTATTGGCTTGGCTGCTCCGCATTTAATTCGTCTTTTAATCCCATCTACCCGTGATCACAAGGTCGTTTTACCAGCGGTTTTTCTCGGTGGAGCATTATTGCTTTTAGTTTGTGATTCTATCGCTCAATTTCCAGGTAGTGCTTCCGTATTACCAATCAACGGAATAACTTCCTTAATCGGAGCACCTTTAATCATTATCCTGATCTTACGTCAAAGAAAATAAGTCATGATTAAACTCCATAAACTAACCACAGGATATTCCTCAAAAGGAGCTTCAAAAGAAATTTCGAGCGCGCTTGACCTTTCTATTGAAAAAGGAACCTTGGTTGGTATTCTGGGAAGTAATGGCATTGGAAAAAGCACCTTACTGAAAACCATTGCAGGGTTTGAAATACCCTTGATCGGAAGCGTACAAATTGACGAAAACCTTGTTCATGAAATGAGTCCAATGGATCGAGCACAATGCATGAGTGTTGTTTTAACAGAAAGAAAACTATCGGGCGATTTACTGGGAATAGAAGTTATTCGACTGGGAAGACAACCCTATACCAATTGGATCGGAAGCCAAGCAAAGGAAGATGATCAACTTGTTTCTAAAATCATAGCCCAACTGAATATTGGTCAACTTGCAGAGCAAACCCTAAAAACGATGAGCGATGGAGAAATTCAAAAAATCCTTTTAGGACGAGCTCTAGCACAAGATACTGCGATAGTCTTACTCGATGAACCCAGTTCGCATCTCGATCTTTACAACAAAGCTTTACTTTTTCAACAGATAAAACAAAGGGTAAAGGAAGATCAAAAAACAATTCTCTTTACGAGTCATGATCTCAATACGGCTATTCAAATTTGTGATAAAATCATCCTTCTTGTGAAGGATCGGTGGGAATATGGAACTCCAGATGAACTGATTCAAAAAGGGGTCTTCCAGAGCGTTTTCCCTAAAGAAACCGTTGGTTTTGACCCCCTTCAAAAACAGTTTAGAATTTGCGTCTAATTCTTTTTATTTAGTCAAGTACATCTTACGTCTTGCATAGAGATCATAAAATTGATCGTCTTTGAGACTGTCAATAAAGAGAATACTTTCTCCTGTACTTTTCATCTCTGGTCCCAATTGCTTATTTACATTATGAAACTTATCGAACGAAAATACAGGTTGCTTAATTGCATAGCCCTCAAGCTGTGGATTGAAGTTGAAATCTTTAACCTTCTTCTCTCCTAGCATTACTTTGGTTGCATAGTTTACATAAGGCTCTTTGTATGCCTTCGCGATAAAAGGAACCGTACGAGATGCTCTTGGGTTTGCTTCAATAATAAAAACCTTATCATTCTTAACCGCAAACTGAATGTTGATGAGTCCAACAGTTTTTAATTCTTTGGCAATCTTAACCGTATGGTCTTTAATTTGTTGCAAAACATATTCTCCTAAGTTGAATACTGGAAGGGTTGCATTGGAGTCACCTGAGTGAATTCCACAAGGCTCTATATGTTCCATTATTCCGATGATGTAAACATCTTCGCCGTCGCAAATTGCATCTGCTTCCGCTTCAATAGCACCATCTAAATAATGATCTAACAGTAATTTATTTCCAGGAATTTTACGCAATAAATCTACTACATGCGTTTCCAACTCTTCTTTATTGATTACAATTTTCATTCCTTGACCTCCAAGAACGTAGGATGGTCTAACTAATATTGGAAAGTCCAACTCGTCAGATAAAGCTAAAGCTTCTTCTGCGTTTTCTGCTACTCCAAAATCTGGGTAAGGAATGTTGTTTTCTTTCAACAATGTAGAAAAACTTCCACGGTCTTCAGCTAAATCTAGAGCTTTGAAACTAGTACCAATAATCTTAATTCCGTAACGTTCTAATTTTTCAGCAAGCTTTAAAGCCGTTTGTCCACCTAACTGAACAATAACACCTTCTGGTTTTTCGTGCTGAATGATGTCGTAGATATGTTCCCAGAATACCGGTTCAAAATACAACTTATCAGCAACGTCAAAATCGGTTGAAACCGTTTCAGGATTACAGTTAATCATGATGGTTTCGTAACCGCATTCAGCAGCAGCTAGCACACCGTGAACACAGCAGTAATCAAATTCTATCCCTTGACCAATTCGGTTAGGACCAGAACCTAAAACAACGATTTTCTTACGATCTGTTACTACACTTTCATTATCACTATAAGGCTCTTGACCTTTCAGTTGCATTTTATCTTCGAAAGTAGAATAGTAGTATGGGGTCTTGGCAGCAAACTCTGCAGCACAAGTATCTACTAACTTGTAAACTCTTTGAATACCTAACTTAGAACGACAATTGTACACTTCGCTTTCCATACAATCGAGCATATGCGCAATTTGACGGTCAGCAAAACCTTTTTGTTTTGCTTCTAGTAATAAAGGCTTATCTATGGTGTCGATAGAGAAATTGGATATCTCTTTCTCTAGAGCGTATAACTCTTCGTATTGTCTTAAGAACCATAAATCAATTTTAGTGATTTCATGAATTCTACTCAACGGAATTCCCATTTGTATCGCATCGTAGATAACAAAGACACGATCCCAACTTGCGTTAGTAAGCTTTGATATAATTTGATCGTAATCGGTATATCCCTTTCCATCTGCACCCAAGCCATTTCGTTTAATTTCGAGTGACTGCGTAGCTTTGTGAAGGGCCTCTTGGAACGATCGTCCAATTCCCATTACTTCACCAACAGATTTCATTTGAATTCCTAGGGTACGATCAGAACCTTCAAACTTATCGAAGTTCCAACGTGGTATTTTAACAATTACATAGTCAACTGTAGGCTCAAAAAGAGCTGAAGTAGATTTGGTAATTTGATTTTCTAATTCATCTAAAGAGTATCCTATGGCTAATTTCGCAGCAATCTTAGCAATCGGATAACCGGTTGCTTTAGAAGCTAAAGCAGAAGAACGAGATACACGGGGGTTAATTTCAATTGCAATGATGTCTTCGTTTTCATCTGGACTAACAGCAAACTGAACGTTACATCCACCTGCGAAATCTCCAATGCTACGCATCATCTTAATGGCCATATCTCGCATACGCTGATAGGTTGTGTCCGATAGGGTCATTGCAGGAGCTACGGTAATGGAATCTCCAGTGTGAATTCCCATTGGGTCCATATTCTCGATGGTACAAATAATTACAACATTATCATTTTTATCACGAAGAAGCTCGAGTTCGTATTCTTTCCAACCAACTAAGGCTTTGTCTATTAAAACTTCATGAATTGGCGATGCCTCGAGACCACGAGTCAAGAGTTCGTCAAATTCTTCAGATGTGTAAACAAATGCAGCACCTGAACCACCTAAGGTAAACGAAGGTCGAATTACAAGAGGAAAGCCAAATTTTTGAGCGATTTCTTTTCCTTTCAAAAAAGAAGTTGCTATTTCAGCTGGAGCAACAGGAATGTCAATTCGTTTCAACAATTGTTTGAATTGCTCCCGATCTTCCGTGATATTAATGGCATCTATATCAACACCGATAAGTTCTACATCAAAATCTTTCCAAATTCCTTTTTCATCAGCCTCAATACACAAGTTCAACGCTGTTTGCCCGCCCATAGTTGGGAGTACAGCATCTACATCATGTTTCTTCAAAATCTCAACAATAGATTTTGTAGTCAGCGGTTTTAAATACACATGATCTGCCATTGTGGGGTCAGTCATGATTGTTGCTGGGTTTGAATTGATCAAAACAGTAGTGATTCCATCTTCACGTAACGAACGTAAAGCTTGGGTTCCTGCATAGTCAAATTCGCAAGCTTGTCCAATAACAATTGGGCCCGATCCGATGATGAGTACAGTCTTAAGGTGTTGTTTTTTAGGCATTGGAGATGAAAGTTAAATAGTGTATATAAAAAAAGGTGTTACTTATAAAAAGTAACACCTTAAATTTAAATGATATAGTTCATTATTTTTTATGTCTTGGCTCAGAAGATACGGATATTTTTCTACGGCCTTTTGCTCTACGGCTAGCTAAAACTTTGCGTCCATTAGCTGATGCCATACGCTCACGGAATCCGTGTTTGTTTCTTCTCTTTCTTCTCGAGGGTTGAAATGTTCTTTTCATAAAATATAAGTTTGAATAAAGACTTATGTCTTGCTTTTCAAAGCGTGTGCAAATATACGCAAAGTTTTATTTTAGACAAGTGTTTTTAAAAAACAATCAAACAAATTTAAAAAGAAGTTTGATAGCAATAAAAAGTTATTGAAATTCAGAAAACAATACTCAAAAATAATACAAGTTAAAATATATAACAAAAAAAACCTCCAAACTGTTCTCCATCTTTCTTCATTTATACTGATTAGTTTTTCTTAACTTTGAAAAAAAAATACAGATGTTTCCTAAGATCATAAAACTCATTCTCGCAGCTTTTACAGTAGCCTATAGTGTATATCAATTTGTAGAAGGTGCTATTGGAAATGGGATTTTCCTACTCCTTATTGCAGGAATGTTTATTCTACTTTATTATAAAAACGAATTTATTTTACTTGCCTTTCTACAATTGCGGAAGCAGAATTTTGAAGGTACAGTGAAGTGGCTCGACCGGATTTCGAATCCAGAGCAGAATTTAGTCAAAAAACAACAAGGGTATTTCAACTATTTACACGGTATCATTCTTTCACAAACGAACCTCACCAAGGCAGAGAAATATTTCAAAAAAGCCCTAGAATTAGGTCTTTCTATGGATACTGATTTGGCAATGGCGAATTTGAGTCTTTCTGGAATTTACATGCAGAAAAGAAGAAAAAGAGAAGCTACTCTTTTACTCAACAAAGCTAAGAAGCTCGATACTCAGGGCATGTTGACAGGGCAAATTAAAGAAATGCAGAAGCAAATGAAGCGGATCTAAGGACCTACTGCAACAGCCTTCGGTAGCTTAATGTGGTACAACTTTCGAGATTTATTATTCAAATGATTTTGCAACAACCATGGGTTGTGTATTTTAATCTGTTTATAAGTAACCCCCATTGTCTTGGCAAAACTGGCAATGTTAGTTATTGCTGTATCTACTTCGACCGTGTATACCGGAGCTTCGGTATATAAATCTTGTGCTTCAAATACAAAACCGTACTGAGCGGGATTCGAAAGAATTTCTTTCATGGCCAACACCCGAAATACATAGCGTTTGGTTTCGTGATTCAGTAATAGATCGTAATAGGTTTCGACTTGTTGCTTTTCTAACAAGCGATTGATCCCAGAAATCCCACGATTGTAAGATGCTGCCGCTAAAGTCCAAGAGCCAAGCTTCTTTTTCGCCTTTTTGAGGTAGACACAAGCCACACGAGTAGCATTTTCGATATGATAGCGCTCATCGACATTAGAATTGACTTCAAGTCCCATTTCTCGTCCTGTGGTTTTTAGGATTTGCCAAAAACCTTTTGCACCTGCTGGAGAGTTTACATTTTCTAGTCCGCTTTCAATTACCGCTAAATATTTAAAATCATCCGGCACACCTTCTTCCTTAAGAATACGTTCGATCATAGGAAAGTATTTATTACTCCGTTTGATCATCAACATCATGTTGGACTGCCAATAAGTGTTTACCAAGAGCTCCTTGTCCATCCGCTCACGTAAGTCTGGTTCGTCCAGAAATACGGTCTCTCCTGCTAACACATATTGTGACTCAATATCTAGGGCATAAACCTTAGAAGGATCACTTAGACCATAAGACTTGAAAGCACTTTTTGGTTGTAAAAAACTTGTACTTACAAACAGTAAACTACCGACAACAAGTAAAGTTCCGAGAATGATTTGGTTTTTATTTTTCATTGACATAAGTTAAGATAATAGTTTGGGTAATTCTGTATTGAACCATTGGTGCTTTGCTAAAATCATAGCATGAGCTCCCTCTGGCAAGGAGTGAAGATAAGATGTTTTTATGATATTCTTGAATGGAAACATGGTGTCTTTCTCTCCATGAATGTGAATGACTTCTGGATCAAACACTTCCTGTTCCCAATTCACCAGCGTATGTATTGCCCACTTGAGGTACTTAGGATCGCGTTCAGATAAGTATTTTTGATACAAACCAACTTTACGCTCTATAGAAGATCCAAAAACAAAAAGAGCTAAGCTTTCCAAATTCTTTACCCATTGCGTAGGGAGCAACTTATGTGCATTGGTTTTTTTAGAAAGGATCATTGAAAGGGGTAGCTCCTTGTAGGATTTGACACTCGATACCGCCACAACCTTATAACAACTGATGTGCTTCGCCATTTCTTGAACTAATACACCTCCAAAAGATACGCCAAGTAATATGGGGTCTTTATGCTGTATGCGTTGGCACATACGCTTTGCATAATCTTCGATAAGCTCTTCGTCTTCGGGTGAAATCCATGATAAACAAACTACTTCAAAAAACTCTGAAAGGTTAATAAACTCGAAGATTCGAGGGCTTGCAGCCATACCCGGCATTAAATATAAGCCACGTTTTTCAGAGCGTTTTTTCATTATGTTTTGTTTAGCAAATATGTTGTATCTTTGTATTCCGTTTTAGAAATAATAGCAAAAATAACATCTTTTGTTATTCATTTCACACTAAAAATAGATTTTGGGCTTTAAATTTGAATTAAACTAAATCAATACCTATGAGTCAACTTACACTCGAAAATAATGAATTTTTACGTCAATTTGAAGTTGTTGTTAATGGATCTATGGCTCGTATTGAATACGCAGAGCAAGAACGTAAAATCTTCCTTACCAAGTTAATCGTTCCTGAAGATTTAAACACGACAGAATTCAAAGATGAATTCATCAAAACAGTTCTTGATTCTGTTGCCGAAAAAAACATGCGTGTTGTCCCTACCAGTCCAGAGATTGCTGGATTTCTCAGAAAGAACAAGCGTTACAAAGAACTTTTACCAGTAGGTATCAAGTTATAGTATGCCAATCCGTACAAAACCTTCTTCATCAATTGTCTCTAACACTGCCGTGTGCATTGTATTGACTAAACTTGGATCCCAAGGCATTCGTACTTTTACATAGTTATCCGTAAAGCCAGTAATATATCCTTTCTTATTTTCGCCTTCAAAAAGAACAGTGCGTTCTGATCCGAGTTGCGCACTATAAAAATGATGCCTTTTCTTCACAGAAAGACCTCGAAGCATTTTACTACGCTTGGCACGAATATGCTGTGGAACAACATCTTCCATAGATGCAGCAGCAGTATTTGGTCGCTCCGAATACGTAAATACATGCAAATAGGAAATATCCAAATCTGCTAAAAATCGATAGGATTTCAAAAATTCTTCTTCAGTTTCTCCCGGAAAACCTACAATCACATCGACACCTATACACGCATGGGGCATGGCTTTCTTTATTGCCTTAACCCGGTCAATATATAGCTGTGATAGGTAGCGGCGACGCATTCGTTTCAATATAACATCACTCCCACTTTGTAACGGAACATGAAAATGAGGTACAAAGGCCTTACTTTGACCTACAAATGCAATGGTTTCGTCTTTCAACAGATTGGGTTCGATCGATGAGATTCGAATGCGGCTGATTCCTTCTACTGCATCTAGGGCTTTAACAAGGTCTAAAAAAGTATGTTCGTGTTTTTTTGTTCCAAACTCGCCTTTTCCAAAATCTCCAATATTCACACCCGTAAGAACAATCTCTTTGATGTCTTGAGCAGCAATGTTCTTTGCATTTTCAATAACATTTTCCAAGGCATCGCTTCTCGAAATTCCACGAGCCAACGGAATTGTGCAATAGGTACATTTATAGTCACAACCGTCCTGAACTTTCAGAAAAGCACGTGTTCGGTCATTGGTAGAAAAACTACTGGTGTATTGGGTTACGGTTTCTATAGCACAGGAATGCACAGCACCTTCTTCCTTCTTGGTAAGATCATCTAAATATTGAGTTAATTTAAATTTCTCTGAAGCCCCTAAAACCAAATCTACTCCACTAACCTCAGCCAACGCCTCGGGTTGTAATTGAGCATAACACCCTATTGCTGCGACAAAAGCCTCTGGATTTTGTCGCAATACTTTGGCCACCAAAGCCTTGAAACGCTTATCAGCATTTTCGGTTACTGAACAGGTATTGATAACATATACATCGGCAGCTTCTTCAAAAGTAACACGAGTATAGTGCTCTTCTGAAAAATCCCGAGCAATGGAAGCTGTTTCTGAAAAATTGAGTTTACAGCCCAAGGTATGAAAAGCCACACGTGTCTTTTTTACTGCTGCAGGGGTATTGATGGTTAATGAATCCAAATTGTATCTAAAAAAGGTTAATTTTGGAACAAATATACTACTTTGATTTTCAACTTCAACTCCATTGTACCTTCCTCGATATTGCACAAAATTTTGCCATGTATTTGTTTGTTATTACTTGGCTGTACATCCGATGTTAAGGAGTTTGAACAGCAAGTTTTTCGATATAACGAATTTAGAAACATAACCTCCCTCGATCCTGCTTTTGCGCGTAACCCACAAAACATATGGCCCATTCAACAACTATTCAACGGCTTAGTACAGCTAGATGATTCCTTAAACATTCAGCCAGAGATTGCTGATGCATGGAAAATCAGTACCGATGGAAAAACCTACACCTTTTCGTTGCGAGAAGATGTATATTTCCATAACTCCATAGTTTTCGGATCTGATAAAACACGAGCAGTTACTGCTGAAGATTTTGTGTTCAGTTTTGATCGACTAAAAGATGAGAAAACTGGCTCTCCCGGAGGATGGGTTTTACAGAATGTAAAGCAATATACAGCCATAGACAAGCATACACTTCAGATTGAGCTCAAACAAGCCTTTCCTGCTTTCCTTGGGCTCCTAACAATGCGTTATTGTGCTGTGGTGCCTCATGAGGGAGTCGAATACTACAAAGAAGACTTTAGAGCAAACCCTATTGGAACAGGTCCTTTTCAGTTTAAGAAATGGGAAGAGGATGTAAAACTTGTTTTACGTAAAAACAAGCGCTATTTCGAAAAAGATTCACTGGGGCAGCAACTCCCCTATTTAGAGGCAATTGCAATTCGATTTTTACCTGATATTCAAAGTGAATTCATGCTGTTCACTCAGGGGAAATTTGATTTCCTAAACTCCCTAGACACTTCTTATAAAGATGATCTACTCACACCCCAAGGGGAATTACAAGAAAAATACCAAGAGCATATTCGAATGGAAAAAGGGCCTTACTTAAACACCGAATATATTGGTTTTTACTTAGAAGCCGATAATAAGGCGGTCCAATCCCGAAAAATACGGAAGGCAATGAATATTGGTTTTGATCGTAAAAAAATGATTCTCTTTCTCAGAAACACCATTGGTTTTCCTGCATTTCAAGGTTTTATTCCCGAGGGGCTTCCCGGTCATGGAGATCAAAACCTCAACGAATACAATCCAAAAATGGCGCAAGCTTTGGTTCAAGGATTTATTGAGGAGCATAACGAGCAACCCAAAATAAGACTGGCTACCGATGTGAATTATTTGGATATTTGCGAATATTTGCAACGCGCCTATCAAAACATTGGCATCGAAGTTACTATTGATTTAATGCCCACGGCTACGCTACGTCAAGCCAAAAGTTCTGGAAATTTAGAAAGTTTTCGAGCGAGTTGGATTGCTGATTACCCAGATGCAGAGAATTATTTATCTTTGTTTAATTCCAAAAACTTCTCTCCATCCGGACCCAATTACACCCACTTTACGAGCGCTGAATTCAACGAATTATACCAAGAAACAATGACTGTTTCTAACCCTGAAGAGCGCATCGGATTATACAAAAAAATGGATCGCCTGATGATGTCACAATACCCAATAATCCCCTTGTATTATGATCAAGCCATACGCTTTACTCGAAAAAATGTACAGGGTTTGGAAATGAATGCAATCAATCTTTTAAACTTAAAAAAAGTACGGAAAACAACTAAACGATGAAGTTCAATCGATTAAGGACTAACGATCTTTTCTCCATACAGCTGACTGTTCAAAAACAGCTTGAAGAATTGCAACATCAAGATCTGAAAGTAGTTTCCCCTTGCGTTCCATCATAGCAACGTTTGATTCCATAGCTTTTGGAAAAGTATGCGTCTGAAAACCTTGTGCTCCTCCATAACTAAAACTAGGAATAAACGTTCTTGGAAAACCAGTACCAAAAATATTAGAATTGATTCCAATTACAGTTGCTGTATTGAACATGGAATGAATTCCGCAACGACTGAAATCGCCCATCAAAAGTCCACAAAACTGTAATTCTGATTTGGCGAAGTTCTTTGTTTCATAATTCCAAATCCGAACTTTTCCATAATTATTTTTCAGATTAGAAGCATCGGTTGCAGCACCAATATTACACCATTCACCAAGGACAGCATTTCCTAAAAAACCGTCATGCCCTTTGTTCGAATTTCCAAGAAAAAGAACATTATTCAACTCTCCTCCTACTTTAGAATTAGGCCCGATGGTTGTGCCGCCGTAGATCTTAGTTCCCATTTTGACCAGCACCTTCTCGCAAAGCGCAATTGGACCACGCAAAAGAGAACCTTCCAAAATTTGAGCATCTGACCCGATATAGATAGGGCCATCAGTAGCATTTAGAACTGCACAAGAAACTTGAGCTCCTGGCTCAATAAAAATACGTTCCGGATGAATCAAACGATTGGAATCGTCCAATGGCTGAGAAACTTTATCGTGCGTAAGGCGATCAAAATCCATTACTAAAACTGCTGCGTTTTTAGAAAATAAATCGGAAGCGTTTTCGATATGCACTAGCGCTCCTTTTATCACAACCGCATCAAAAGATGCAATATCATTTGGCAAATCAGAATGCGTTGTGCAAAATACAACCGGCTTGTTTTCACAAACCAAAACCTGGTTTTCTTTTAATTCTTTTATTTGATCAACAAGAATCTGAGTGGGAATATAACTAGGGTTTATAAAATAATTGAGTGCAGTTCGTTTGATAGCAAATTTGGGAGCTAAGTACGCTTGGGTTGCATAAGAACAAGTTGTGTTTAAAAAAGCATTCCACTTTTCAATTAAGGTATCGATGCCGATTCGAAGCTCAGCAACCGGACGAATATAGGTGAAAGGCAATAGCTGAGACCGCTCGGGGCCATCAAAAAGAATAGCATTAATTTGTGTTGACATAGATCTAATTATACCCTAAGGGTGTTGCAGTATATAGCGTAAATGAATTTTCAAATTTATGTTTTTTTGAAGAGTATTCCTTTTAAAAAAACTCAAAAAAAAAGCTGCCTAAATGAATAGACAGCTGTAAGGTATAAGGTCGAAATACTATTCTTCCTTTTTGAACTTAGAATATTTATTTTTGAACTTATCAATTCTACCTGCAGTATCAACCAATTTGGTCTTCCCAGTGTAGAAAGGGTGCGATGTTCTTGAAATCTCAAGTTTGATTAAAGGATACTCTACTCCTTCAACTTCAAGAGTCTCTTTTGTGTTTACTGTTGACTTTGTTAGAAAGACATCTTCGTTAGACATATCTTTAAAAGCTACTAGTCTATAATTCTCTGGATGTATACCTGCTTTCATAAATTTATTTTTAAAACGTCTGCAAATGTAATAGTTTTTTCTAAATTTAACCAACTAAACTCAGCAAATAATTAAAACGAATTTTATGGAAGACCAAAATCTAGAATTAAAAAAGTACATCTCACAATACGGAGCATTATTAGGCGGCATCTCTGTTGTCTTCGGTCTAATGCTTTTCTCCATGGATATGCATTACCAAAACGAGACAAGCACTACTATTGTTAGCCTTGTACTTACATTGGGCGTTATTGTTTTTGCTCAATACAGCTACCGAAAAGACAACGAAGATTATATGTCCTTGTCACAAGGTGTAAAAATGGGGCTTGGAATGGGAGCTATAAGTGGTCTCATCAATGTGGCTTATTTTTTAGTGCTTTCTAACGTACTTGATCCGGAAATGATGAACAAGGCACTCGAAATGGGAATGAATCAATTCTTAGATCAAAATCCAGAAGCAAGTCAAGATATGATCAATCAAGTAGAATCAATGCAAGAAAAATTTTCTGGCCCAATTATTAGTAGTAGTTTTCTTATTATTGCTAGCCTTCTAACTAGTTTTGTAATTTCTCTAATTACAGGACTCATCCTAAAACGCAACCGCCCAGAATAAGGCTATAATTTTGTAGCTTTGCACACGTTATAACAGCTATGAATTTATCCATCATCATTCCTCTTCTCAACGAAGCAGAATCACTTCCCGAATTACATGGGTGGATTCTATCCGAGTTGAACGCTACAAACCTGACCTTTGAAATCATTTTCATTGATGATGGTAGCACCGATAATTCGTGGGAAGAAATTGAAAAATTACACCAATCCCATAGCGCAACCTATGGGATTCGTTTTTCAAAAAACTTTGGGAAATCGCAAGCTTTGCATGCTGGTTTTGCGCAAGCTATTGGTGATGTTGTTGTAACACTCGATGCTGATCTTCAAGATGCACCCAGCGAGATACCCAACCTATACAAACGCATAATAGCCGAAGATTTAGATTTAATCTCGGGATGGAAAAAGAAACGCTACGATTCTTTATTTTTCAAAAATATCCCTTCCAAACTATTCAACTGGGCTGCACGTCGCAGTTCAGGAATTTATCTACATGATTTTAACTGTGGTATAAAAGCTTATAAAAAAGAAGTCATTAAGTCGATCGAAGTTTTTGGCGAAATGCACCGATACATTCCCGTTTTGGCAGCCCACGCAGGTTTTAACAAAATAGGAGAACAAGTTGTGGTGCACCAAGCACGTAAATTTGGTGTTACCAAATTCGGATGGATTCGTTTTGTAAACGGTTTTCTGGATCTTATTACGCTGAGTTTTTTAAATAAATTCGGAAAACGTCCCATGCACTTTTTTGGTTTTTGGGGTTCGCTAATGTTTTTTATCGGTTTCAGTGCTGCGCTCTATCTCGGTATAGACAAAATCTACATCAATATCGATGGGCGACTGATAGCCGAACGTCCCGAATTCTATATCGCTCTCACCACCATGATCCTTGGAACGCTTTTCTTTATTGCTGGATTCCTAGGCGAACTTTGGGTGGGACAACAAAATCATTCCCAACGCTACACCATCAAGAGATCACTAAAATCCTACGAATGAATTTCAATCAAAAAGTGACTCAATGGCAGCATCCCCCCTTTGACGCTATCACACAAAAAGAAGTTACCGATCTTCTTACAAACCCCAAAGAATTAGAAGATGCATTTTACAAGGACTTGGAATTTGGAACCGGAGGAATTCGTGGCATCATGGGAGTTGGTACTAATCGAATCAACAAATACACCTTAGGAAAAAGTACACAAGGACTTGCTTCTTACTTGAAACAACAGTTCCCTTCCGAAACTGTCAAAGTTGTAGTTGCTTACGATTGCAGGCACAACAGTAAACGTTTAGCAGAAACCGTTGCGGCAGTATTTTCCGCAAATGATATCGAAGTGTACCTTTTTTCGGACTTACGGCCTACACCTGAATTATCCTTTGCAGTTCGACATCTAAACGCGCATTGTGGGATTGTTTTGACGGCTTCGCACAATCCTCCCGAATACAATGGATATAAAGTATATTGGAAAGATGGCGGACAAATTGTTCCTCCTCATGACCATCAAATAATTACTCAAATTGAACAAACAGATTTCAATACAATTCAGTTTGAAGCCAAAAAATCTAAAATACATTTAATTGATAAAGAGGTTGATGATGCTTTTTGCAAAACAGCCCTTCAGGTAAGCAAAGCTTCAGAGGCAGCCAAAGCAGACTTTTCAGTTGTCTTTACATCGCTTCACGGAACAGCAATCACCTTAATGCCGCAAGTTTTTGAAGCAGCTGGCTATTCACAATTCCATAGTGTTCAGGAGCAGGAAGTTCCCAATGGAGATTTTCCAACGGTAGCATCACCCAACCCAGAGGAAAGAGCAGCCTTGGCTCTTGGATTAGAAAAAGCAGAAGAACTTGATGCAGACTTACTCATCGGAACCGACCCTGACGCCGATCGTTTTGGAATAGCAGTTCGAAATACGAAAGGAGTTTTTGAGATTCTGAATGGAAATCAGACCATGCTTGTTTTGACTCGCTATTTATTAGAACAATATCCCGAAACCTTATCCGAAAAGCATTTTATTGGCTCTACTGTAGTTTCCAGTCCAATAATGCCTGTTTTAGCATCACACTTTGGAGTAGAATGCAAACTGGGGTTAACCGGTTTTAAGTGGATTGCAAAGATGATTGAAGACTATCCGAATCAAACTTTCATTGCCGGAGGAGAAGAAAGCTATGGCTATATGGTCGGGCATCAGGTGCGAGATAAAGATGCAATTACATCTGCCCTACTAGCAGCAGAAATTGCTGCAATTCAAAAGAGTAAAGGAAGTTCCTTCTACGAATACCTCATAGACAGTTACGTGAAATATGGATTGTATCACGAAGAATTGATATCACTAACCAAAAAAGGAAAAGCTGGATTAGATGAGATTCAACAAATGATGCATGCCTATCGTACCAACCCACCCAAATCGATTGCAGGAATTGCTGTTGAACAAGTAGATGATTTCGATAGCAAGATTAGTCGCCTTGCAAATGGTACTCAAAAGGAATTGGTATTCCCAAAATCCAATGTGCTGCGTTTTATATTATCCGATGGTTCTCAAATAGCAGTTCGCCCAAGTGGTACAGAACCCAAAATAAAATTTTACTTTAGCGTAAATACTAAACTTAAAAATGCTGCTGCAATTGATGCAACAAAAAAAATACTGGCAGACCAATGTCAAAAATTAACTCAAAGCTTAGGCATATAGATGAACTATTTTAAAAAAATATTACTTTTTGCACTCCCCTATAAGCGCTATGCTTTTTTGAACATTTTGTTCAATATACTCTATGCTTTTTTTAGTGCACTTTCTTTCGTAGCTCTCATCCCGATGCTCAATGTATTGTTTGACAAAACACCAAAAGTTGAAGTTGAACCAGTGTATACAGGGATTTTTGGCATTCAAAACTATATAGAAAACACCATAAACTACAAAGTTGGATCTACATTAGAAGAGAATCCTCTGAAAGGGTTGATCATTGCAATAGCGTTAATTTTAGTTTTATTCTTCTTCAAAAATCTATTCAACTATTTGGCGATGTTTTTCATCACCTTTTTACGCAATGGAATTCTAAAGGATTTGCGGAATTCTTTGTATTCAAAAATCTTAGCACAGCCCGTTTCTTACTTTACAGAAAAGAAAAAAGGAGATACATTAGCCCGAATTACTTCGGACGTACTTGAAATTCAACATTCCTTTTTATCCATTATGGTATTGATTGTCCGAGAACCGTTGACCATTATTTTTACACTGATTGTCATGTTCAATATGAATGTGAAACTATCGATTTTTGTACTTACATTCATTCCGATTTCAGGCTTCATCATATCGTCTATAGGTAAAAGTTTAAAAAAACACTCTCAGAACGTACAAAAAGAACAGGGTGAACTTTTATCGATTGTAGAGGAATCTTTAGGTGGGTTAAGTATCATCAAAGCCTTTAGTGCAGAGGGACGGTTTATATCTAATTTTTTTCAGTCAACAACAAGTTTTTTTAATTTCTCAAATAAATTATTGAACCGACAAAACCTTGCTTCCCCTCTCAGTGAGTTTATGGGAATTGGAGTTATTGGAGGTCTACTTTGGTTTGGAGGATCAATGGTGTTGGTCGACAAAACACTCGATGGAACTACGTTCATTGTTTTCATCACCTTGGCTTATAATATCCTTACACCAGCCAAAGCAATCAGCAAGGCATCCTATGCCATTAAAAAAGGAGATGCCGCAGCAGAACGTGTTATAGAGATACTCGAGGCATCAAACGAACTCACCGACCATCCAAATGCTAAACCAATTAATGAATTTAATTCAGAAGTTCATTTTGATAAAATTGGTTTTCGATACGATACTGCACCCGTACTTAAAGCCTTTTCATTGAATCTTAAAAAAGGGCAGACCATTGCTTTAGTAGGGCAATCG
Organism: Flavobacteriaceae bacterium; assembly: GCA_018608425.1. GTDB lineage: Bacteria > Bacteroidota > Bacteroidia > Flavobacteriales > Flavobacteriaceae > Arcticimaribacter. The sequence goes on along the minus strand of JABAZL010000050.1, from coordinate 9,218 downwards.
GGAAGTGGGAAAACTACGGTTGCCAATTTACTGAACCGCTTTTATGATGTACAAGAAGGAAGTATTCAGATTGACGGAATGGACATCAAAGAAACTACGACGGAATCACTACGTAAATTGATTGGGGTGGTTACCCAAGATTCAATCTTGTTTAATGACAGTGTTCAAAACAATCTACTGATCGGAAATCCGAACGCAACGAACGAAGAAATTATCGAAGCTGCCAAAATAGCGAATGCGCATGAGTTCATCGAAACTTTGCCAGAGGGATACCACACCAATATCGGCGACCAAGGAAACAAATTATCTGGGGGTCAAAAGCAACGCCTTTCTATTGCGCGTGCTGTTCTCAAAAACCCTCCAATAATGGTATTGGATGAAGCAACCTCAGCCTTGGATACTGAATCCGAAAAACTGGTTCAAGAAGCGTTAGAAAACCTAATGAGCAACAGAACATCCTTGGTTATTGCACACCGTCTTTCGACCATTCAAAAGGCAGATCAAATTGTAGTGATGCAAAAGGGTGAAATCATTGAAATGGGCACCCATGCCGAATTAATCAGCAACAACAGCAACTACAAGAAATTAGTTGAAATGCAGTCGCTCTAATACATCTTAAGATAATCTTTACACCTTAAGAACAAGGCAACCAAATCGATAAAGTCAATTCGGTTAAACTATTTTGTACTTTTAAAGTCAAAGCATTAAACACTTTTAGTTGGAAGAGCAAACTCTTTTAGTACATGCCTTACAAAATTCAGCAACGCAAGAAGCTGGGTTCAAAACCTTGATCAAGGAATATCAACAACCCTTGTATTGGCATATTCGTAAAATTGTTTTTGACCATGAAGATGCTGATGACGTATTACAAAACACCTACATCAAAATATTTAAAAACATTAAAAACTTCAGAGGAGAAAGCAAGCTCTTCAGCTGGATGTATCGCATTGCTACCAACGAAGCTTTAACCTTCATCAAGCAGAAGTCAAGAAAATTAGGACTATCACTAAATGAATTCAACGAAAAGCAAGTGAATCAATTGGAGGCCGATGTGTATTTTGAAGGAGACGCAATTGCGTTGAAATTACAGTTGGCTGTGGCAAATCTGCCAGAGAAACAACGTCTTGTTTTTAATCTTAAATATTATGAAGAGTTAAAATACGAAGAGATTTCAGAGATTCTAGAAACCAGTGTTGGTGGATTAAAAGCCTCTTATCACCATGCAGTAAAAAAAATAAAAAATGAACTTGAACAATAAAGATCATGGCTATAAAGTTCCCGATAGCTATTTTGAGAACCAAAGCGAGCTACTAGAAAACCTAGGGGAAATTGCTAAAGTTCAATCAACCTTTAGCGTTCCGCCTGCGTATTTCGAAAAGTCTGAGCAGCAGATTTTTGAATTACTGAGTAGCAAACCAAAATCGCGAATTGTGCTATTGATTCCTTATGCAGCCACTATTGCAGCTTCTTTGACTCTTGCTTTACTAATCAATTGGCCGGAACAAGAATTAGAAACTGCAGCAGCAGTAGAGCGCTATTTTGAAGAACAAGAAAGCCCATTGACGACCATTGAACTTTTGGAACTAAACCCTCTGGAAGATTTCAATTTTAAAACCATTGCCTTTGAAAACCTAGCTCAAGAAACTGTTTTCGAATTACAACAAGCCTATGATCCTAATTTCAACTTAATATATCAAGATTATGAAGATTAAACATCTCCCCCTTTATTTTTTATTAGCCCTAGCGAGCAGCAGTATGTGGGCTCAAAAATCAGAAAAAAAAATGAGTTTTGAACGCTTAAAAGCGTTGAAAATTAATTTCATCATTGAACAAGTAGATTTAAATACCGAAGAGGAATCTTTTGTTTGGGGCGCTTTCGAGCAACATGAATCGGATGTTCGAAAACAATACCATAAAAAAATGCGCAAGCTTAGATATAATAATTTCAAGGAAACGGAAGATCTAAGTGAGTCTCAAGCTGCAGTTGCGCTCGATTCTATTTATCACTTAAGAAAACTGAAAGAAGAACTGGATCAAGCGTTTTTAGAAAAACTAAAAACTAAACTAACGGCTAAGCAGATTTTAGAAATCCATATTGCAGAAGAAAAGTTTCATCGCAAAATGGTACATCGGTCGAGAGAACGAAAAAACATTCCATAAAGTGCGTATAGCTGATAAGGGTGGCGTAAATTTGCAGCCACATGAGAAAAATATTCAGGAATAACGCTCAAGGTATTGTAGATGCCTTAACGAAGATCATTGCTAAAAAAGGAAGAGGTACTCGTATTTTAGAAAAAATAAACCTTGCCAATCCAAAATGGGGAGCAAGAGATCGCAATTTGGTTCACCAAGCTACCTATGAAATACTTCGATGGAAAAGCTACTACCGCTTTTTAAGCACCACCGAAGGCGCTACGGAAGAAGCTGAAAAACCATGGAAGCTACTCGGTGTTTGGCTGGTTCTTAACGAAGTTGAAATTCCTGAATGGGAAGAATTTAAAAACTTAGATGTGGAGCTGATTAGAGCAAAGCAGAAAGAAAAAGTAGCTCCTGAAATTTCTAAATCAATTCCACTTTGGCTTTATGAACGTGGGAAAGCAGAACTTTCAAAAGAATGGAACATCGAATTGGATGCACTAAACATCGAAGCCAAGTTAATCCTTCGAGTGAATCGTATTGTTACTTCTCCAAAAAAACTTCAAGAAGATTTGATGACTTTATTTCAAATTGAAACCCATTTGATCAAAGGATATGACGATGCGCTTATACTTAACAAACGTAAGAACTTAAGAAAAAATCCATTATACCTCAAAGGGTCTTTTGAAATTCAAGACGCAAATTCTCAAAAAATAGCCCCTTTCACCCAAGTCAAACCAGGGATGAAGGTTATAGATGGATGCGCAGGAGCCGGAGGTAAAACACTACACCTAGCTTCCTTGATGCGAAACAAAGGAGAGATTATTGCTCTCGATGTAGAAATTGATAAGCTCAAAGAACTTTCGAGACGTGCCCGAAGAAATAAAGTGAAGGCCATTAAGAACACTTGGGTTCCCGATCCTCAATACAAAGAATCACTCACCCATTGGGCAGACCGTGTATTGATTGATGCCCCTTGTAGTGGTTTAGGCACGCTAAAACGAAACCCTGAATTGAAATGGAGACTGACGGAAGAGCGTATTTCAGAGGTTATAGAACTGCAACGAGCCATTCTTTTAGAACAAAGCAAATGGGTCAAAGAAGGCGGAAAGTTGGTCTATGTTACCTGCTCCATTCTCCCTAGTGAGAATCAAAATCAAATTGCATGGTTCTTAGAACAAGAGGAAGGTGCTGCTTTTGTTCTTGAAAAAGAAGAAATTCTTTTTTCTCATCAAACTCAATTTGATGGTTTTTATGCAGCTCGATTGATTCGAAAAGTTGTGAATAACATTCCGAAAACTGTATAAAAAACCCAAGTACTTCTGCGGTTTCCTTGTGTAAAAAATTTGTAAATTTACACCTTAGAAATACGCACAATCTATGATCCATTTTTTTGGTTTAGTACAAGAAGAAATTTTTGCAGTTGAAACGATACAAACCCTTTCAACTGAAGCAAAAGAAAAATTACAGTGGTTGTTTGGAGACCTTCCAATCATTCCTACTCAAAACCTCAATGGGAGCTTTTACGGACCTCGGGCAACAATGATTACGCCTTGGAGCACCAATGCTGTTGAGATCACCCAAAACATGGGAATCGAAGGGATAACGCGTATTGAAAAATATATTCCCGAAACCAAAACAGATGTAGTAGACTATATGCTTGTTCAACGCTTTGAAGCATTGAATGAAAGTGTATTTAAAATAGATGCTAGCCCAGAATCAGTTAAGCCTATTGAAAATATCGCAGATTTCAATGCAAGCGAAGGCTTGGCAATGAATCGTGAAGAAGTAGCTTACCTAGACAATGTATCAAAAGAACTTGGCCGCCCTTTAACCGACTCTGAGGTTTTTGGTTTTTCGCAAGTAAATTCAGAACACTGTAGACACAAAATATTCAACGGCACTTTTGTTATCGATGACGAGGAAAAAGGGAAAAGCCTTTTTCAAATGATTAAAGAAACTGCAAAACAAAATCCGAATACCATTGTTTCTGCATATAAAGATAATGTTGCTTTTATTGAAGGTCCAACTGTAGAACAATTTGCTCCAGCAAAGGGAGATGTTCCGAGTTCCTATCAAACTCAAGCCATTGATACTGTCCTTTCTTTAAAAGCAGAAACGCATAATTTTCCTACTACCGTTGAGCCTTTTAATGGTGCTGCGACAGGATCTGGAGGAGAAATCAGAGATCGATTGGCAGGAGGAAAAGGATCCTTACCGCTTGCAGGAACAGCTGTATACATGACACCATACTCTAGAGTATCGGAAAACCGATACTGGGAAAATGGTTTCCCAAAAAGAGATTGGCTGTATCAAACTCCGTTAGAAATTTTAATCAAAGCTTCGAATGGAGCTTCAGACTTTGGAAATAAATTTGGACAACCCCTGATTGCAGGATCTGTACTCACCTTCGAACATCAAGAAGGAGATCACAAACTTGGCTATGACAAAGTTATCATGCAAGCTGGTGGAATTGGTTTCGGTAAAAAAGACCAAGCTCAAAAAAGTGTTCCTTCTAAAGGAGATCGCATCATCATCTTGGGTGGCGATAATTATAGAATTGGAATGGGTGGCGCTGCAGTATCTTCTGCAGACACAGGAGCTTTTGGAAACGCTATCGAACTCAATGCTATTCAACGCTCCAACCCAGAAATGCAAAAACGAGTTGCCAATGCAATTCGTGCTTTAGTAGAAAGTGCTCACAATCCTATCATTTCGATTCACGATCACGGCGCTGGTGGTCACTTGAACTGCCTTTCTGAACTAGTTGAAGAAACTGGAGGAGCAATTGATATTGACAAACTTCCACTTGGTGACCCTACCCTTTCAGCAAAAGAAATTATTGGAAACGAGTCTCAGGAACGAATGGGTCTTATTTTATCTGAAAAAGATGCGCACATCCTAGAGAAAATTGCACAAAGAGAACGCGCTCCCTTTTACGATGTTGGTGTTGTAACCGATGATAAGCACTTTTCTTTCCATTCAGAAAAAACAGAAGAAACACCGATTGATCTCGACTTGAGTGCTCTTTTTGGAAGTTCTCCAAAAACCCTCCTGCAGGATCAATCGAAAACTGCAAATTTCAAAGAAATTGAGTATTCTGCAGCTGACTTAAACACCTATATAGATCACGTATTACAAATTGAAGCAGTCGCCTGTAAAGATTGGCTAACAAACAAGGTAGACCGCTGTGTAACGGGTCGGGTTGCACAACAACAATGTGTTGGAGCGCTTCAGCTTCCATTGAGCAACTGTGGCGTTATGGCACTTGATTATACTGGAACAAGCGGTGTAGCCACCTCACTTGGGCATTCGCCTTTGACAGGACTTATTGACCCGAAAGCTGGAAGCATCAATGCCATTGCAGAGTCGCTAACCAACCTTGTGTGGGCGCCTTTGGCAAACGGACTAACTTCTGTTTCTCTCTCGGCAAACTGGATGTGGCCATGTAATAATCCTGGAGAAGATGCTCGTCTTTATCAGGCAGTAGAAGCCTGTTCTGAGTTTGCAATCGCTTTAGGAATCAACATTCCTACTGGAAAGGATTCTCTTTCCATGAAACAAAAATATAAAGATCAAGAGGTAAAAGCTCCAGGAACTGTAATCATTTCCGCAGCAGGAGAGTGTGCAGACGTAACAAACATAATCACGCCTGTTTTAACTCCGAACGGAGGTGACTTATACTATTTAGACTTAGCACAGGATGAATTTCACTTAGGAGGTTCTTCGTTTGCTCAAACTAGAAATGCTATCGGAACTAAAGTACCCTCTGTAAAAGATGCTTCCTACTTTGCCAAGGCATTCAACATGCTTCAAGAGTTAATTCAAAATAAATCGATTAGCGCTGGACATGATATCGGATCTGGAGGATTAATCACTTCCCTTTTAGAACTTTGTTTCCCAAGTTTGGGAGTTGGTCTTGATCTCGACCTGACAACTTTGGGTGAAGAAGATATTATTCGGATTTTGTTTTCAGAAAAAGTTGGAATTTTACTGCAATCGAAAACAGATTTAGCTGCTCATTTTGGAGCTGCAAACATCAACTGTAAAGCGATTGGAACTGTTCGTTCTGATGCACAACTTACAGTCAAGAACTTTGATTTCGAAACTGTATTGTCGATAGAAGAATTGCGCAAAACATGGGCAAAAACATCTGCACTATTAGATGCTGAGCAAACGGAAAAAACATGTGCTTCTGCTCGTTTCGAAAATACAGACAAACAACCGCTTCACTTTAAATTCCCAAAAGACTTTACTGGAAAGTTGAATGCTACACCCAAAACAAAAATTAAGGCTGCCGTTATTCGAGAAAAAGGAAGTAATTCTGAAAGAGAAATGGCCTATGCGATGCATATTGCAGGCTTCGATGTTCGTGATGTTCACATGACTGATCTTATTGAAGGAAGAGAGACCTTAGAAGATATTAATTTCATAGTTGCTGTTGGAGGTTTTTCAAATTCGGATGTTTTAGGATCTGCCAAAGGATGGGCTGGTGCATTCAAATACAATGAAAAAGCCAAGAACGCTCTAGATAATTTCTTTGCTCGACCTGACACCTTATCGCTAGGAGTTTGCAACGGATGTCAGTTGTTTGTTGAATTAGGTTTAATTACACCTGATCACCTCGAAAAACCTAAAATGCTTCATAATGATTCAGGTAAATTCGAATGTACTTTCACCAGTGTAACCTTACAAAAAAGCAGCTCTATATTACTAAAAGGACTTGAAGGTAGCACCCTTGGTGTTTGGTCTGCTCATATGGAGGGGAAATTCATTTTACCACAAGCAGAAGAGACTTATCAGATTCCTGCGAAATACACATATGATACTTATCCAGCTAACCCAAACGGTTCGGACTATAATACTGCTATGCTCTGTAGTAATGATGGTCGCCATTTGGTGATGATGCCGCATTTAGAACGCTCTACTTTTCCATGGAATTGGGGACATTATGCTGATAATCGCAACGATGAAGTATCGCCATGGATGATGACTTTTGATAATGCCTATAACTGGCTGAATAACAAATAAATCTTGTTAATATCGCATTGTAGTTACTAATACTAGTATTGTTTCGAAATATTTGGGTACATTTAGTAACTAATTTTATGTAATGAAACCAACCAGATTATTTGAATTTATAGAGATTCAAAGAAATAACATCCCGCTAGAAAAATGTGTAACGACTAAATATAAGGGTACTTGGGAGAGTCTTTCAACAGAAGATTTTTATCAAAAAGTACAGCAAGTAAGTCGATCGCTTATAAAAATGGGTGTTAAAAAAGGAGACAAAGTAGCTCTAATTTCAACAAACAATAGAACCGAATGGTGTATAATGGACCTCGGAATTTTACAGCTCGGTGCTGTTACAGTCCCAATATATCCTACAATTACAGCACCTGAATATCAGTACGTATTAAACCATTCAGAAAGTCAATATTGTTTTGTTTCTGATGCTGAAGTTCTAAACAAACTCACTACTGTTCGAAAAGACATTCCCGATTTAAAGGAAATATATTCTTTTGATGACATACAAGGTTGTCCGTCTTGGACAACTCTTTTGAGTGACGAACAAGATGAAGAAACACAAGAATTGGTTGTTCGTGCGAAGGCTGCTGTTGCAGCTGAAGATCTTGCTACAATAATTTACACCTCAGGTACAACGGGCGTTCCGAAAGGAGTAATGCTCAGCCACCATAATATTGTATCCAATGTTATTTCTAGTTCCAAAAGATTACCCCTTGAGGCTGGTGAAACACATGCATTGAGCTTTTTACCCGTTTGTCATATTTATGAGCGCGTAATACTATATGTGTATTACTACCAAAGTATTGGAATTTATTTTGCAGAATCAATTGAAAAAATTTCAGATAATCTTCAGGAGATACAACCCTATTTCATGACAGCGGTTCCACGTTTACTAGAAAAAGTATACGATAAAATCTACGCTCGAGGTGCTGAATTAGATGGTATTAAGAAAAAACTATTCTACTGGGCAGTTGACCTTGGACTACAATATGAACCTTATGGGGCGAATGGTTTCGTATACGAATTGAAATTAAAAATTGCTCGCAAGTTGATTTTTTCCAAGTGGCAAGCAGCATTAGGAGGTAATCTTCACACCATAAGTTCCGGTAGTGCAGCATTACAACCGCGATTGGCTCGTGTTTTTAGCGCAGCTGGAATTACAATTTGTGAAGGGTATGGATTGACGGAAACCTCACCTGTTTTAACTGTTAGTGACCTCAATAACCGCGGCCTTAAATTCGGTTGTGTTGGAAAAGCAATAGAAAATGTTGAGCTTAAAATTGCTGCCGATGGTGAAATCTTATGTAAAGGCCCAAACATTATGCAAGGGTATTATAAAGACGAAGAGAAGACCGCAGAAGTAATTCAGAATGGGTACTTCCATACGGGCGATATTGGAGAAATTGATGCAGAAGGTTTTCTTAAAATTACCGACCGTAAAAAACAATTATTCAAAACCTCGGGTGGAAAGTATATTGCTCCTCAGTTGATTGAAAATAAAATGAAACAATCCTTATTCATTGAGCAAATTATGGTAATTGGTGAAGGACAGAAAATGCCAGCTGCACTTATTCAACCTGCATTTGACCATATTCAAACGTGGATCAAGGCTCAAAATCTGAATATAGAACCTTCAATGGAAGCAATCTGCTCCAGTCCAGAGGTTATCGATGCAATACAGCAAGACCTTAACGAATACAACCCAACTTTTGGGAAATGGGAACAAGTGAAACGATTTGAACTCACTCCTGAATTGTGGAGTATTGAATTAGGACACCTTACTCCTACTATGAAAGTTAAACGTAAAGTTGTGAAAGAGCGCTACAAAGAGCTCTTTGACAAAATTTATTCTTAAAATTTAGGCCCCTCTTTTGAGGGGTTTTTTGTTAAAGTTTTACTATGCACGCATAATTATGTATACATAATTATGCGTGCATAGTAAAATTATATATATTTGAGAAATAAATTGAAACAATTGAAACCAATAACAATAGAATATGCATTGAAAACAACTTGGCAGTTGATAACCAATATGTATAATGAAAAGGCCGCAG
>JABAZL010000107.1 GCA_018608425.1 Flavobacteriaceae bacterium | reverse complement strand
TGAATGCTAACTGTGCAGAATCTTTTTGGTTCAATTGATCAAAAAGCTGCGCTTCGATGAATCGATATCGAGTTTGAATGATTCTTTTTCGCTCAAATGCGGCGGCTCTTTGGATGTACTTAAGTCCCGAGTCGATTGCCTGAATATTCAAAAAAGCTTGTGCCAAAGTTGCATTGACTGCAGCAAAAAGCTTGTTTTTTTTAGGAATATTATTTGCTAAAGGTTTCAGATTTGAAATTGCTAATTCATCATTCCCTAGGCGGAGGTTTGTTTTTTCTCTCCATAGTTTTCCTTCATAGAAAACATCTGCATCTGAATTTAATCCCAAAAGAAAATTAAAAGCCTCCAATGCAGGCAAAAAACGTCGATCGTAATAGCGCGCTTTTCCAAGGAGTAAATACGCTTTATGAATCTGATCGTTCTTTTGTTTTCCATTGAAACTCATGGAGTGTTTCTGAATGGCTTTTACGGCTTTTTCTTCTGCTCGAATAAAACTTGGAATAGAAGCCGTTGCGTTTTCATCCTCACCATCGAGAGTAATCAATTCTACAGGAAGTGTGGTTAAAAAATTATCTTGAGCTTGACTCGCAAGAATAGCTGAACCAATGTCTAATGCTTCTTCTCCGTTAAATAAAACGTTGAATTTAGTGTTCAGGCTGTGGTATTCTCTATTCAAAAAACGATCTTTTTGAGTAGAGCAGCTCCCAATCCCAATGAGGACAAGGCAAAAAACGCTAAATTTTAATCCAGTTTTCAATTGCAATTTGATGTATACTAATAACTTAAATTATAAGCTTTTAGTATATGCCTAGGCAGAAAAATAGTCTTCTAATTCTTGAAGTGTTTTGGCGGTGGTTTCTTTGTCCATAATTACGGCACCTCGTTCGAGTAAAACAATGCGATTACAAACATCGGTAACATGGTTTAGATCATGACTCGAAATCAACAACGTAAGCTCTCGTTTCTCTGTTTCGGCCTTGATGAGCTGCTTCAATCGTATTTGGGTAGTTGGATCAAGATTAGCAAAGGGTTCGTCCAGAATAACCACTTTAGGGCTGCCAATAAAGGTTGCAATAAGGCCCACTTTCTTTTGGTTTCCTTTCGAAAAATCGCGCAAATATTTTTTCTGGTTTAAAATTTCATCATTGAAAAAATCGACATAGGTTTCTAAAAAAAGATCTACTGCTGCTTTATCAATTCCTCTGAGTTCTCCAACAAAATAAAAATATTCTTCAGGGGTTAGATAGCCAATCAAAAAAGAATCGTCGATGAATGCTGACGTAAAACTTTTCCATTCTTCGCTTTGGGCTACTGCAATGTCATTCGATATAATCTCACCGGTTGACGTTTTGATTAAATCCAAAAGAAGACTAAAGAAGGTCGTTTTTCCTGCTCCGTTATTCCCGACAAGTCCAAAACATTGGCCTTTTGGAATTTCAAGTTGATCAATATTCAAAACGGTGATTTCGCCGTAGGACTTTGTGAGTGAATTAACTGTAATCATGGGTTTATTTTTGAGTAAAGGCTTGTAGCATTTCGTGCTTTTGTTTTGCGAAAAGTTTCACCATTTGGGTTAGAATTTGATTTTTGAAAACAATTCCTAAAACTCCACTCGCTGCGAGCGTTATATATCCTGCAGTTGGATTAAAAAGGGTTGCCGGAATGATATAAAGTAAAACGGGAAGAACCATTTTAGGAAAGATCATTAACATCATCTTTCCAGAAAATGCTTGGGTGTTTTCAAAGGCTTTTGCCTTTACATTGAGTTTTAACGGTTGCTTGTTCAGTAGCCCCCCATATAATGTAATCCAAGTTCCAAGCCCAATATTAAAGGCTGCACCAGAGAGGATCATGAGATAAGTTTTGACTCCAAAATACAAATAGGGTAACGACAGTACCGTAGAAACTATTACAGCAAAAGTCATGAGGCGCCATTTGGAGTCTAAGTATTTTTTATAGGATAGGTTTTGGGTCATCAAAAAAGCATAATATTCGCTGTCCCAAGCTGGGACATAGTTCCCGTAGGTAAGTAAAAATCCTCCCGAGATAAAAATAGAAGCAAATACCAATAATGATTCGGGTTGATTGTCTTGGGTGAAAAAGAATAATCCATAAAAAAGAAAAAGGAAAGACATCAGTACAATATTTTTCGGTCGCACATTCCGTACAATAAGGCGGAGGTCATTTTTTAGAAAAAAGGCGTGGCTTCCAAATACATCCAAAAAGTCGTAACGCCCAGCATTTGCCACCTCTTTTTTAGCAGCAAGAGCACCTTCTAAATTGAGGTTCTTTTTTAAGAAACTAAAAGTTATTTGGTAGAGTAAAACAAAGATCCCAAGCGGAACTAAAACCCACAAAGGTTGCATTATTAATGCATCAAAAAAGTAACCCACAGCGCGGAGGGTTTCGAAATCCATATAGCTTTCGCTTAGGTAAAGGAGAATTATTAGAATCACAAAGCCGGCTAAAGCTTTATTGTTTTTATTGGCTAAAAAAGAGATGAAGTTTAGGCAGAGAGAAAATGCCGTGACGGCTACCCACCAAGCAATGACCTGCCCAAGAGCGTAATCGTCTTGGAACATGGAAATACTGATCGGTAAGTAAAACAAAACAGGAATCGCGTTGTATACAGACAACAAGGATCGGAACAATACGTTGCGAATGATTCGTTTTTTGGGTATAGAAAGCAATAAAAAAGATTTGATTTCTGTTACTGGAAGTTGCTGTAAAAAATACCGAATGATCAGTTCCAAAATAAAAATCAGCACCAAAACACTGTTGATAACGGAAATGGCATCTCGTTCGGGAAGCAGGTCACTCAAAATAGGGTAGACCGCAATTCCTGCAAATAAAAGAGAGCCTCCAAAATATAGAACAACAAAGCCCATCAGAATCTTGATGGCCAATTTGGCTTCCAATTGGGGGGCGCGCATGAATTTTTTGCGGCTAAGTTGAAACAGAGATGTCGGCATGGGTAAGGTCTTTAAATGATTTGTATAATAAATATAAATAATGTTACAAATTGACGTGGAGTTCTTGAGGTTTTTTATTTTTGTACAAAAAAACAATGGCTGCATTTCATACGCTCAAAATCAATAGCATCAAGACCCTTACGAATGAGGCGTCAAGTATTGGTTTTGAAATTCCAACTTCTTTACAAAACCTGTTTCAATATCGCTCTGGACAATACATCAACCTAAAGGCATCTATTAAAGGAGAAGAAGTACGGAGATCCTATTCTTTGTGTTCAGCTCCATCCGAAGGGACACTTGAGGTGGGAATTAAACGCATCCCCGATGGTCTTTTTTCGACCTATGCAACTCAAAGCCTTCAACTTGGCGACAGCATAGAAGTGAGCGTACCCGAAGGTCGTTTTGTATATAACACAGAGGCTAAGAATGTTACTGCTTTTGCAGCGGGAAGTGGAATTACACCCATCTTTTCGATTCTAAAATCAGCGTTAGAAGCTGGTAGTGACACTCACTTTACCTTAGTTTATGGAAATAAAACTCCTGAAGAAACTCTTTTTTATACCGAGTTAAAAAATCTGGAGACAACATATCCTGCGCAATTAAAAATCCTTTGGATCTTCAGTCAAGCGAATGAAGATGGAAGTCGCTTTGGTCGTATCGACTCAAGTATTGTAAAGTATGCCCTCAAGAACACAGGGCAACTTTCAACTGCTTTTTACCTTTGCGGACCCGAGGCCATGATTATGGATGTAAAGGATACCCTCTTGAAAAACTCCATTGAAGAGACTCAAGTATATTTTGAGCTTTTTACTGCTTCAAAAGCTACAGAAATAGTAGCTCCCACCGATTCTTCTTTAGATGAAATTACGATAGAAATCATTGCAGATGATGCAACCAATACTGTAAAAGCAAAGGCTGGTAATACCATTTTAGATACGGCGTTGAATGAAAAAATTGATGTGCCCTATTCTTGTCAGGGCGGCGTTTGTTGTAGTTGTATTGCGAAGATAACCGAAGGTTCTGCTACCATGGCAAACAACCAGATTTTGACAGACGAAGAAGTTGCAGAAGGTTTAGTGCTCACTTGTCAAGCGGTACCAACCTCAGCAAAAGTGGTTGTTAATTACGACGAGGTATAGGTCTAAAGTTATTGACCGTTTCGAAGTTTGCTATGCGTTTCAAAGAATTTTTGTGTAGCAGCAGTAACGCTCCTGTGATCCAGAAAGGCGTATAAGCTTATAAAACGATATTGTCTGTTTAGAAATTCTGTAGTCAAACACTTTTGTTTCCGGTATATTCATCAGTTCTAGAATACTTTCAACGCAACGGGTAACGCAAGTGGTTTTAAATCCTAAGTGTCCGAATTAATTGAAAATGGCTAGGATTTGATCCTGAAAGATAATCCCCATACAGCAGACAAAGAACAATTCAACAGGCCATTTTTTAGTAAAGAATTCAAAATATTGGGTCGATAAAACCGCAATTATCATCAACAAAGAAACCCAAGAAATTACATTTCCTTCACCTCCAAACAAGGTAATTACAAATGCCGAAACCAAGAGTAAAATCATGTTATAAATATTGTTCCTGCTTTTATTACTGTTGTGAAACACGTTTTTTAAATGTTTCAACACAACGACTATGGCTGTAAGTAGTACGAAAATAAAACTCAAGCTATCTGCAAGTTTTTCGCTTCTTAAGAAGGAAAATTTCAGGGGTGTAAAAAGGGGTGTTTCCCAAGAAGGGAAGGAAGGAATCAAAACAAGCAACATCAGCCAAATTATGGAGATACAAAAAGCTGGAAGAAAGAATAGTACTATGTTTTTGTAATTCAATTGCCCCTTAAAAAAGAGTATTAAAAACATGGTTAAGGAAAAGTAAATGAAGTCTACTTTAAAAAAAACAGCAAAAACGAGCCAAAAACCAGCATTAAAAACTGCTTTTTTGGAATTAAAATTCCCGTCCATTTGTATGATTTGTAGAAAACTAAACCAAAAAAACAAGGAGGCAAACCAAAGCCAAATATCCCACCTGTTGATTGGTAAAATCCAGAAAAATAAAGCAAAAACAAGCAAGTGGTAGCTGCCTTTTCCAAATAGCATTTGCCTTCTTAC
>JABAZL010000007.1:1153-5175 GCA_018608425.1 Flavobacteriaceae bacterium | reverse complement strand
GTAACTTTCTTAGTCTTGTCGCCATCCTTGACATAAACTCCGAACTTCTTTGAGCTACCCTTAGGTAATCGGAAAGGTTTGTTCAGGGGTTTGTCAGCTTTATTGATTTCATCCTCTGTTGGGAGGGTATCTGGATCATACATTAGCCTTCCTCTTCTTCCTGATCTTCTGCCTCTACCTCAACAACCTCTTTAGTTGGGGCCATAGCAGCCTGACGTGCCAACTCAAGTGACGCATCATACTTCTCACGATCCAACTTAGGAAGTTCAGCATTATGAAGGAGGGCATCAACAATCTCAGGTTGGTCAGCCAAGTTAATGTCAGCACCGTTAAGATTACGAAGGTAAGAACCTAACTCTTTAAGATCATGAGGAGCAACGTCACCAGCAACCAACTTAGGCATCAGCTTAGGGTCTAGGTTGTTTAGTTCCCACAGAGGCTCAACAAGCTGCTTATTCATCGTGTCAACAAGCTGAGTAATATAGCTCTCTAGGGCACGTAGGAATAGGTCAGTCTTACTCTTAGACAAAGCGTAGGAACCATTGGAACCACCACCAAGCATAAGGAACTCAGACAGTACGCTACGAGCGATGTCATGCTGGTAACGTCTAATGATTGGGTCAATGTCTATGTTGCGAGTGCCACTAGAGGACATAAGCTCTACATCTACCAGACGCTCACTCGTAGGGGCACCATCCTTATCGGGGTAGGTATCACTAGGGAGAATGATATAACCTTGATCATTGAACTTGACATCCCGTAGGATAGTCTGTAGTTCACTAAGGAAGGCAGCTTGATTGTCCGTAGCATCAGAGGAAAGGTACTCCGCAGGTACACGAGCAACTGGGATACCAGCTAGTTCCCGCTCAACACCTACAGCCTCGATTGACTGCATATTGTTAAGGTACTCGTAGCTAGTATAAGCATTACGGAGTATAGACCTACCTGAAGGGTCTCCGTTAATAGTAGTAGTTCTGTAGTAAAGGGACTTTCGACTAGGTATGTAGTGTTCACCTGTAGCAAACCCAGTATTCTGATAGATACCTAGAATATCCCCAGTCTTATGCTCTACATCGAACCTGTCAATAGTCCAAGGTGAACGACAAGCCAATTTGCGGATACCCATGCGACCATCATTGTACTTAGACTTCCTCTTAAGGTTACTGTCTGTACCTTGGCGTCTCTTGTATACAACCTCGAACCAAGAGAACCCGTAAGATAGAAAACTGAGGGCTTCAGCTACGTGATCATCAAGGGAATGTTCCATGTCATCTAAGACACTCTCAACAAACTCTTTTTCTTTCTTAGCGGCATCACTGTCATCAACAGGCTTGACGTTAATCTCAACATCTCGTAGCATCTGTTCTACAGCATACATAACAGCACCAATTGTACTATCGTTGTCACGCATTTCACGGTACTTTTTAACGGCAGCCCGACCCTTAAGCTCTCTCAGGAACTCATCAGCCCGGAAGTTACCATTGTGGACATTTTGGCCTGCCACACCTAGAATTTTCAGTGATTCTGTATTTGACAGGCTCTTAGTCATTAACTCAGTCCTTTATTGCTACTGTATACGAGCTTTAGTTGAGGTTTTTGGTATCCGTTAAGCATAAGTTCAGTTAATGCCCACACCATAGCATCAAGTCTATCTGGAGAACCTATAGAACCTAGTGGCTCCCAAGTTCTCATTTGAGTTTCTAGTTCATTAAGGTTAGCGTCACCGTCCTCAGGGTTCCTTACGTGATACACTAAACCACGCTCATACAGGGCCGCTACAGGCTCCGCACGTGCATACTTACCTCGAGAGGCCCTAACCATCTTCAGAGGGACGCTCTCGTCTTCTCCGTGGATCGTGTGCTTAACCCTATCACCACCTTGGTTGACTTCAGCTACAATCCTATCAGCTTCATACGAGTGATAGAGTTCAATAGCCTTAGAAGCCCAACCCTGAGGGGATAGCTTATCAGTATAATCTCCGAGGATATATGCTTTGCCATTGACATCTATACCTGCTACAACAATACCAGTCATATCAGACTCAGCATTAGCCGTAACGGCGGGGTCAAGTGCTACTACAACACGTGTGAGGTCTGGAACCTTGTCTCTGTCTACCTGACAACCATCAATAGTGTCTGTAGTCCAGAGTGCGCCCTCATTCTCCTCTAGTACCTCAGCATAGAGTTCCTGACGACCTAACCTAGTTCCCTCGTACTGATCTTTAACAGCAGTAAGGTAGGTATCCGCTAGGTTAGCAGCGTTATCAAATGTAGAACCTGTAGTAATAACAGTTTTAGGGTGTTTTAATAGTTTTCTTACTAATTTAGTAGATTTTGGTGTAGTTGTGACACAAACCTTAGGATGTTTACCAAGTCTGAGACAGAACTGAAGCATATCCCATGTGTCTTCGTCTTTATTCCATGCAGCAAGCTCATCACACCAAGCCGCTGAGAATTGTGGACCCCTGAGACGTTCAGGCTCTTCCGCAGAGTAGAACTCAACCTTAGCCCCATTAGCCCAAGTCAGTGAGCGTTTAGTTGGGGACCATTCAGGGAATCCTAGTTCCTTACCTTTATAAGTCTTATCGTATTTAGAACAGAGAGCCAAGAACCCTGACTCACCTTTTACCATAACACGTTCAATATCTGAGTTAGTAGATGCTACACAAGCTATGCGCCTATGTCCTTCCTTAACCTTCTCTCGTACCCACTGAGCGCCAGTCCATGTCTTGCCAAAGCCCCGACCACAGTTAAGGAACCATACGTTATGATCTCCTTCAGGTTCAATCTGGTTAGGTCTAGCCCAGAACTTGTACTCTTTCTGTAAAGCCTCAATCTGCTTCTTAGACATCTTAGAGAGAGCTTCTTGAACTTCAGCGTCAGGCATCTCTCTTAAGGATTGAGCAGTTAGCATTTAGGTTTACTCCTTGAAATAACCGTTCAAAAGTTCAGATTTACCTTCTTGGGTCAACCACCCGCCCCTAAGGTTACAACCGTACTCTATAAAACCCCTGCCTTCTTCACGCCACATAGCAGCCCAGATAACCTTGTTAGGAGCGCCTGTTTCGGTTTGCAAGACTTCATCCACAGGGTATTTATCCTTGTGAGGTCTTGCGTATACACCCAAAACACACTCTGTAGATATGTCTGACCTTTTCCACTTTTTGGCAGCAATCATTTATCTGGCTCTATTACGTCTGAAACATTTTTAACGAACGCTTCAACGGCTTCTTCCGTGTAGGACTTGTCTTTGTCGTTCAAGGCCCCACCTAGAGTGACTACATCTGCTACAACAGCAACGGGGGCTTCTACTACAACCAGAGCAGATTTTAGAATAGATGTTAGCATATCGGGTTCCTTGTTAAGTTAAAAGTCTCGACCGTCTGCCCACCCTTAGCCTAAAGGTTCAGGTGATATTATCGAGTATACAGGTTTGCTACTAAACCCGCCGCCACAGCCCCAGTTATCAAGTGTAGCAAACACTAGGGTTAAAGCTCTATTGCGAAATAACTTACTTTCTTATTCCTCTTCAGTATCCTTACCTAGAGCAGCCATGAAGGAACTAACAGCACTCTCGTTCTCTTCCTCCTCAGTACCTACCTCTTGCTCTTGTACATGAGAACTAGGTGCCCATCCAGCACGAGACCTTAAGTACAACTCCTGAGACTTGAAGTCACCACTCATAGCCTGACTAATAACTGTCTTACCTACTTGTCTATCTATGTCAAACTTAACTTCGTCCATATCCTCACGATACAGCTTATAGAAGGTAGTATAGGACTGAGGAGCATTAGCCATATTAAGGCAAGACTTAAAGATTTGAGTAACTGCAACACCACCCTTGATACCTTCACGTACTCTACGGGTAATGTTAGGGTTCTTGGGTAGCTTCTGTGCCATTAGGAATCTTACCTTTGTTCTGTGCTTTAAATCTACATCCTAGAGTAAGATAAACATGAGCTTACCTTAATGCATTAGTAAATTAGCTTGATCTTTGCTGACCCATTACGTCTCTGGTCTTGG
>JABAZL010000007.1:0-1143 GCA_018608425.1 Flavobacteriaceae bacterium | reverse complement strand
TTTATCTACGACAGAGGATGCCCTATCCCCATTTGACCACTTACCAAGCTAATAGTTACCCTACAACTCAAAATAACTTATGGAAGTAGGGTTCCTCCTTAAGAGGAAACTTATGATACTACAAAGAAGGGATTAATATTAATAATACAACAACTATAAAGATACAACATACCTTATAGATACAACAACTATGCAGTTAAATATAATTAGGGGTCGCTAGGATTCTAGCTATACTTAAGTAATACTAAAGTTATACTTATGTTTTATATATCCTAGTTATTATATACTAAGAATTATATACCTATTAATAATATACTCTGAGGAGATTCTTTAGTATAACTTAAGTAACCCTTACTTATATATAGTTATGGATAAAATATTGTACAAGTAGAAATGTACTAAGTGCGACACTATGTAGCAGATTTATTAGTTACTGTGACTTAATTATCACACCTATAGACTATTTTCTTTTGTTTTTTTGTATTACTAGGGGTCGCTTAAATTCCTTACCTGTGTTGTGGCAGATGATAGAATCATGGTGGGAGTGGTATACTTAAGTTAATCAGCCCCCGGTTTACCCTACGTCAGTTTACCCTACGTCAGTTTACCCTGCGTCAACTCAAGTAAGGTACCCAAAGTATTTTCCTTTCCTTGTCGAAAGTATTTTCCTTTCCTTGGATATATACCTGTGAACCGCCCACCCCCCGAATCACCCGTGAGAATCCCTAGGGTCCCATTAGTCTTGTCAAGGGGGTTGACACAAGATAATCACAAGATAATCAAAAGAATCACTCTAGTGTGACACTATTGCAACAGTGCCAAAGAATCTAACCCTATCAGTAACTTAGGCTATTGACAAAAGATTTTCCTTGCGCTAGGGGAAGCGATTCGCACACACTTGTTATATTATAACACTGTTTCAACCTACACCTTATCTTATGTTCACCTATGCACAGACACACGATATACCATTGTTATTGTGCGGGAAAGCACATAGGGCCTGACGTTCGATATTAGCGCCATACGACCCTATGTAATTCTCTAGGCTGTTACCCTACATAAACAACACTAGTACGCATATAATCACTATACTAGCCAGTCCTACGCCATCCCATAGTACGTTGCGTAGCATCTTAAGACTCC
>JABAZL010000184.1 GCA_018608425.1 Flavobacteriaceae bacterium | reverse complement strand
TAATCTTGCAGGGTCATGTTTCTTGTCGAGGGCTCTGCAATTAGCTTGAAGGTGATTTTAAAATCATAAGCCAAAACAATCGAAGTAAAAACAGTTTTTAGGGCTTGAATCTTCGCAATTTCAAAAAAGTAATTACTGCCCAATGCTAAGTGAAACAACAGCTCAACATCTTCTTCGATAGCTGGGTTTATTTGTGATAAATAATCTACTGCTTGACTTAGCGAATATGCTAATTGTTGAACGATTGTTGCTCCGGCATTCTGATGAATACGGTTGTCTACATATAGGCGAGTTTGTAGCTCTTTGGAGCAAGTCAGTTGACTCCATAATGCTAAATCTGAATGCTGATTGACAAACCAATCACCCGTTTGTGCAAGGTGCGTGATCGGGTCAAAAAGAAAGGTGAAGTTGACTTTATCTTTAAAATTATTAGTGATGAGATCAAGACACTCAGTCGAAAGATTAAAATCGAGTACAATGTAAAAAGTAGTTTGTAGGTGTTCTAGCGCTTTCGAAAATTGCTCGAAGGACAGGTCAGAATCTTTTAAGCGTAAAATAATTACTTCAACATCGGATTGCACAGCAGCCTCGCAGGATCGAATAACAGATTCGATGTCTTGTTTTACCTCAATGGTATGCGCCGTATTCCAAGACTCCGGAAAGGCATTGATAACCTTCTTTTGTTTTTCAGGATTTCGATCATAAAAAGGTTGGGTGATAATCCCTTCTAAAGACTCCCAACACAAAGTCGATTCAAAATCCAAACTATTCAAATCCTTTTGAATTTGAGCTCGTACCTCTAGATCGCTTGATCCTTTAAATTCCGAAAACAGATCTTGATTCATAGAATAAACTTAGTTGTCTAGTCTTTTATTTTTATGGTAGATTGACGCTCTCGGTTGACATGCAATTGGGTAACATCGGGTCTTGAATAATGTCCAACGGGATCAAAATTCTGGCGTTCTTCGTACACACGATCCAATTGAATTTCTGCACAAAAAATACCTTCGGTATTCACCTGAGGTTCTATGAGCCAAGTCCCATCGGGATTCGCAACGCAGGAACCTCCATTGGCTAATTGTTCAGGTGCTGCAGCTAAAAGTTCATCTATATAGGGTGTATCTGACGGGAAGTCAGTTTTGTTCATCAATGAACTTACAGAAATCACATACGATCTACTTTCACGAGCAATGAATCGGGTAATATCCTTGGTGTTGTGATCACTTCCGGGCCAAACTGCACAATGAACATTTTCGCCCATTCCATATAGTGCTGCTCTGGGTAGTGGCATCCAATTTTCCCAACAATTCAATCCTCCAACTGTAAATCCTTCCAGAGGATGTACTTGTAATCCGTTCCCATCTCCCGGTGCCCAAGTAAGACGTTCGTCATACGTAGGTTGTAATTTTCTGTGAACGCTACAAATTACACCCTGCTCATTGATATAAACTAAAGAGCAATATAGGCTGTGTCCACCGCGATTGGTGGCCCGTTCAATTACTCCCACATAAACTGCCATTGTATGCTCTTTTGCTAAAGCGCATAGGTCTTCAATATCGCCATCCTCAATATTCACTGCATTTTGAGCGTAATGAGCATGTAAGCTTTTATTGATTTTCAAATCCCATTGCGCACCATCAGTCAATGCAAGCCAAAAAGGGTAACCCGGTAAGAGTCCTTCTCCAAAAACAACCAGCTGTGCTTTTTCTTTGGCAGCCTGAAGCATGGCAGCTTTTATCTTATCCAAGGTCTTTTTCTTATTCAACCAAACGGGTGCAATCTGAGCTAAGGCGACTTGTAATGTTTTCATTCACATAAATTATTATAGGTAAATATAGGGATATAATTTACTCTACTTATGTCTTTGATCTTATGTTCTGTTATAAAATCTTGG
This sequence comes from Flavobacteriaceae bacterium, assembly GCA_018608425.1. Lineage (GTDB taxonomy): Bacteria > Bacteroidota > Bacteroidia > Flavobacteriales > Flavobacteriaceae > Arcticimaribacter. The sequence continues at coordinate 3,427 of JABAZL010000184.1, read as the reverse complement.
AATGCAAGATGCAGTTAAAAATTCGTAACTATTCTAAAAACAATAAAAATATAGTACCTTGGAATACATTAAAAAATATCATGGAAGTAACGACTCTTTATCAAAAACAAAAAACATTTTTCAATACACAGGCAACCCTAGATGTTTCATTCAGAAGAGCAGCTTTGAAAAAGCTAATGTTTGTTATTGAGAAAAAAGAAGATGCAATTCTTGAGGCATTATTTCAAGACCTCAAAAAATCAGGATACGAATCCTATTTGACCGAAGTTTTCATCGTTAAGAGTGAAGTTAAAAAAGTACTGAACAAGCTCAATATTTGGACCAAAACACAACGTGTTTCTGGTTCCATATTAAACTACCCAACCCAAGATTATTTAATCCCTGAGCCCTATGGTTGCACACTTCATATAAGTCCATGGAATTACCCTTTTCAGCTTGCCGTAACTACCGTTATTGGTGCTGTAGCTGCTGGAAATACGGTAGTACTCAAGCCCTCTGAATACGCACCCCACACAGCTCAAGTTGTAGAAGAAATAATGATCGAAGCCTTTGCGCCAGAACATGTTCTTGTCGTTCAAGGGGGCGCAGAAACTTCTACAGAATTACTAAAACTACGTTGGGATTACATCATCTTTACTGGAAGTACTCCGGTTGGTAAAATAATAGCAAAAGCAGCAGCAGAACACCTTACGCCCTACACACTTGAACTGGGTGGAAAGAGTCCTTGTATTGTCGATGAAACTGCCCCAATAAAACTTTCTGCAAAAAGGATCGTTTGGGGTAAATATGTAAACTGCGGGCAAACTTGTATTGCGCCAGACTATATTCTAGTTCATCATTCAAAAGCTGAAGCGCTTACTGAGGCCTTAATTCATGAAATCAAACAAGCCTTTGGAGATAATCCGCAAGAATCCTTTAGCTATGGGCGAATTATTAACAAGAAACATTTGTTGCACCTAACCAACATGCTTAAAGGTGTCACTATTGCTCATGGGGGAACTGTCAATGAAGAAAACCTGTATCTAGAGCCCACACTCATTAGTCAACCAGATCTAGACAGTGAAGTCATGAAAAAAGAAATTTTCGGACCCCTACTACCCATTATAAGCTATACAAATGAAGAAGAATTAAAACCCATAATCAATCGATATGAAAAACCATTAGGGTTTTATGTTTTCACAAAAAGAAATGCTTTCATCAAAAAAGTACAACGCGATTACTCTTTTGGAGGCGGAGTTTCAAATGATTCTATAATTCAATTTGCAAACGACAATTTACCTTTTGGAGGAATCGGTCACAGTGGCGTTGGAGCCTATCACGGAAAATTCAGTTTCGACACCTTTACACACTACAAACCTTTTATAAAAAAAGCCCGCTGGCTCGATTTACCCACACGCTATGCGCCCTATCCTAAAACATTTAAGGTGCTGAAAAAACTATTGGGAATGATGTAGTTCATCAAGCGATGAAACTCATGCATATGTCAAAAAAATCAAATGTCATATTAATCGAAAAATTACTTGAAGTTTTTATTGACATCAATGGAAGAAGGCCGCGTATTTTACTTTCAAGTACAGCAACCATTAAAAACCAAGATGAACTACATAAGATTGCAATTCAGTTTTCAGACTTTGGCTTTGATGTGGACTTCGCTCCTTCTTTTATAGATACAAATCACTTGGTAAAACAAGCCATAGAAAACGATGTACATTCAATTCATTTAATCGTTTCTTATGATAAAAGGATTAACCAAATTAAAAATATTGAAGCGGCATTAATGAATAACGATCGTTCCAATATTTTGGTTACCGCAATTGAAACTAAGGAATTGAACAATTCCTTTGAATCAGAAGCTATTGCTTTACTAAAAGAATTGCAGAAATAATGGATTAGGTTTTGGAAAATAGAGCAGTCAAAAGTTGCTCCAGCTGCTTTGAGGCCTCTAAAGGTGAATGATTTTTTACAATCATCTCTGCTTGAATTTGATCCATACCAATCTTCAACTTGGGATGTGTTCTAAGAAAACGATTCAATTGCTCTTGCTGTAATTCTTGATACCAAGCGATCTTTTGATCGGTTCTCTTCTTCTGGAAATAGCCCGAAGATTGGGTTTGCTTTTTATATTCCAAAAGCGTTTCCCAAAGCTGATCAATTCCTGTTTTATCTAAAGAAGAACAAGACATGGCTTGCGGTATCCATTGCGATTCTTTGGGCGGAAACAAACTAAACATTTTCTTGAAATTGGCTGCTTCTTTTCGCGCCTGATTGATTTGATCTTGGTCAGCTTTGTGAACTACAAGCAAATCGATATGTTCATAAATCCCGCGTTTAATTGCCTGAAGGTCATCTCCTCCTCCAACAATTTGTAGCATCATAAAAAAATCGACCATAGACTGGACAGCAGTTTCGGATTGCCCTACGCCTACCGTCTCAATTAAAATAACATCATAACCTGCAGCTTCACACAAATAAACGGCTTCTCTTGTATTACGGGTCACACCACCTAGATTTGACTGAGAAGGAGAAGGCCGAATGAATGCTTGGTCCGATCTACTCAAAAGCTCCATTCGAGTTTTGTCTCCTAAGATGCTTCCGTGATTTAATTCACTAGTTGGGTCTATTGCTAAAACTGCAACTTTTAAATGGAATTTTTCTATTAAATACGTTCCTAAACTTTCGATCAGCGTACTTTTTCCAGCTCCAGGAATTCCACTGACACCCACTCGGATGGAAGTTCCAGTATGTGGCATCAATTCCAATAACAGTTCTTGTATGTGTTGACGATGCGCATCTAAGGTGCTTTCGCCTAAAGTTATGGCTCGACTGAGGAAAGAGGTGTTGCCTTTAAGAATCTCTTCTTTGTAGTTCGACAAATCAAAATACTGCTGCTTGCTGGCCATGGGTTAGCGTATTTCTTGACACAATTCGATCAGTACCCCATTGGTGGTTTTGGGGTGAAAAAAAACAACCCATTTATTATCGGCTCCTTTGGAGGGCTCTTCACTCAAAGGCACAAAACCTTCTCCTTTCAGTCGGATGATTTCTGAATGGATGTCATCTACTTCAAAAGCAATGTGATGGATGCCTTCGCCTTTTTTGGCAATGAATTTTGTAATTGGACTGGAAGGGCTTGTAGCCGCAACCAATTCTATTTTTTGATCAGCTGTTTTGAAAAAAGAAGTAGAAACCTGCTGTTCGGAAACATCTTCAATTTTGTAGCAAGGCGTATTCAATAAACTAGCAAACAATTTGTTTGATGCTTCTAAATCTTTAACCGCTATTCCAATGTGATCAATCTTCTTCATTTATTTGTGTTCTATTCTCCTTCAGAAAAAGGCTTTAAAACCTTCGGATCTGGAGCATGAAGTAAAAAAGCATCGTAAGCCTTTTTGTTTTTGTACAACATACGCTTAATTGAGCTAACACT
>JABAZL010000058.1 GCA_018608425.1 Flavobacteriaceae bacterium | reverse complement strand
GAAGCAATGACCATTTTCTCAGTAATCCAAGCAGGGTTATTTCCAATCATCCACATGGGGCGTCCATGGTTAGCGTATTGGGTTTTACCCATTCCTAACTCGTTCGGATCACTTTGGGTGAACTTTAACTCTCCTTTACTTTGGGATGTTTTTGCAATTTCAACTTATTTATCGGTATCACTAGTATTTTGGTGGACTGGTTTATTACCTGATTTTGCGATGTTACGTGATCGTGCAATACGTCCTTTTCAAAAGAAAATTTATTCTTTATTGAGTTTTGGTTGGTCAGGTAGAGCAAAAGATTGGCAACGTTTTGAAGAAGTATCTTTGGTATTGGCTGGTTTAGCAACTCCCTTAGTACTTTCGGTTCACACGATTGTATCGTTTGACTTTGCAACATCGGTTATCCCGGGATGGCACACCACTATATTCCCTCCTTACTTTGTAGCTGGAGCGATATTCTCTGGTTTTGCTATGGTAAACACCCTGTTGATCATCATGCGTAAGGTTTCTCATTTAGAAGATTATATTACTGTACAACACATTGAACTGATGAACATCGTAATTATGATTACCGGTTCAATAGTTGGAGTCGCCTATATTACCGAGCTGTTTATCGCTTGGTACTCTGGAGTAGAGTACGAACAATATGCTTTCCTTAACCGTGCAACCGGTCCTTACTGGTGGGCGTATTGGGCAATGATGTCTTGTAATGTATTTTCACCGCAGTTCATGTGGTTCAAGAAATTGCGTACCAGCATCGTATTCTCTTTTGTAATATCTATTGTTGTGAATATCGGAATGTGGTTTGAGCGTTTTGTAATCATTGTAACTTCGTTACACCGTGATTATTTACCTTCTTCTTGGACGATGTTTTCACCAACCTTTGTCGACATTGGAATCTTCATTGGTACTATTGGATTCTTCTTTGTGTTATTTTTATTATACGCAAGAACGTTCCCAGTAATTGCACAAGCAGAAGTAAAAACTATTTTGAAGTCTTCGGGCGAGAATTATAAAAAAATAAGAGACGGAAATGAGTAATCAAGTACTACACGCGCTTTATGACGATGATGACGTGCTATTGAATGCCGTTAAAGAAGTTCGAGAGCAAAAGCATCACATCGAAGAAATCTATACGCCCTTTCCAGTTCACGGACTAGACAAGGCCATGGGATTAGAAGGAACACGAATTGCTATCATGGCATTCATATACGGTTGTATTGGTCTTGGCGTTGCCATTACCATGATCAACTTTATTATGATTGAAGATTGGCCACAAAACATTGGAGGAAAACCGAGTTTCAGTTTCTTGGAAAACCTTCCTGCTTTTGTTCCTGTGATTTTTGAAATGACCGTTTTCTTTGCAGCTCACTTAATGGTTATTACTTTTTATATGAGAAGTAGGTTATGGCCTTTTAAGGAAGCAGAAAACCCAAACCCTTTGACAACAGATGATAAATTTTTAATGGAAGTTGAAATCAACGGAAATGAAGAAGAATTGACTGCATTATTGAAAAAGACAGGTGCAATCGAGATTACCATCCCTCAAAACCACGAAGAATAATGAAAAAGATACTTTACATAGCACTTAGTAGTGTCCTTTTACTTGGTTTAAGTTCTTGTCAAGATAACAACAAACCAAACTATCAGTATTTCCCTAATATGTATGTGCCTGTAGGTTATGAAGCATATGCAGATTCTGATGCTTTTGCCAACGGAATTGAAGCTCAATTACCAGCCGAAGGGTCTATTGCTAGAGGATGGCAGCCCTACGATTATCCAGATACCAACGAAGGATATGAAGCTGCAAAAGCAAATCTTACTTCTCTTTTAGAGAATACAGAAGCGAACAAAGCCAACGGAAAAGAATTGTACGGAATATACTGTGCCGTTTGTCACGGTAATAAAGGAGACGGACAAGGTATTTTAATGACACGTGAAAAATTTCTTGGAATACCCAGTTATGCTGACCGAGATATTAATCCAGGAAGTATTTATCATGTTTTAATGTATGGTAAAAATGCAATGGGATCTCACGCAGGTCAAGTAAATGCAACAGAACGCTGGCAAATTGCACAGCATGTAATGGAATTAAGAGGAAACCTTATCAAATAATATAGCATAAAATTTATGTATACTTTTCCAAATAAACTCAAAAATATTGCCAGAGCCCTAATGATCTTAGGATTTACAGGACTGGTCTTTGGTTTCTTAGGCGCACCTAAAAACATAGCAGAGGCTAAGGCTATGGTTGCTACTGAACATCACGGCGAAGGTCATGGTGAAGCTGCAGAGAACCACGAAGAAACATCTGAAGTACATGCAGAAGAAGCACATGCAGAAGAAGCGCATGCAGCTGAAGGTCATGGAGAAGTTTCTCATGATCAAGAAGGACACGACAGTTCTCATGACGAGCACTTATTGCACCAATTACAAAACAAACCTTGGGCAGCTCTTTATGTTGCAGCCTTTTTCTTTTTCATGATTCCTTTAGGAGTTCTTGCTTTTTATGCAATTCAACGTGCGGCTCAAGCAGGTTGGTCTCCAGTGTTATATCGTGTAATGGAAGGTATTACAGGTTACTTATTACCTGGTGGAATTATTGTGATTGTAATCCTTGCTTTATCGGGAATGCATTTCAATCACCTATTCATTTGGATGGATCCAGAAGTAGTAGCTCATGATAAGTTAATCGCAGGGAAAGTAGCTTTCTTAAATGTACCTTTCTTCTTGGGAAGAGCAGTTTTCTTTTTAGCAGGATGGTCATTGTATCGTTATTTTTCTAGAAAATTCTCCTTGGCGCAAGATCAAGCTACTGATATTTCAAATCACAAGAAGAACTTTAGAATCTCTGCTGGATTTCTTGTCTTTTATATCGTAACAGAATCGATTATGTCTTGGGATTGGATCATGTCGATCGACCCACACTGGTTCAGTACCCTATTTGGGTGGTATGTCTTTGCCAGTATGTTTGTATCTGGAATCACAGCAATTGCTTTGGTTACTATTTACCTAAAGTCTCAAGGATATTTAGAATTTGTAAACGATAGTCACATTCATGATCTTGGAAAATTCATGTTTGGAATCAGTGTATTCTGGACTTACTTATGGTTTTCACAGTTCATGCTGATCTGGTACTCTAACATTCCGGAAGAGGTTACTTACTTCATTACTCGAATTGAAGATTACAACATCACTTTCTTCGGAATGGTAGCAATGAACTTTGTTTTTCCGCTACTAATATTAATGAATAGCGACTACAAGCGTACGAACTACTTCATCATCATGGCAGGGATTGTTATTATTTTAGGACATTATTTAGATGTGTTTAATATGATTATGCCGTCTGCTGTAGGAGATCAATGGTTTATTGGTATTGCTGAAATTGGAGGCTTTTTATTCTTCCTAGGCTTATTCATATATACAGTATTTACAGAATTAACGAAAGCACCACTTCTTGCAAAAGGAGATCCTTATATGGGAGAGAGTGAGCGTTTTCATTATTAATTAAAAATTAAATAGAAAAGAGATAAATGACGGCAATATTAACCCTTACGGTACTTTTTCTAATTGCTATATCCCTGTGGCAAGTAGCTAAAATTTTTGAGATGTCTCAGCCCTCAAAAAACAATACTCAAGTAGCCAACGATCGCGATAATGATATTCAAGGAAAATTGATGTTTGCTTTTTTAGCATTCTTATATATCCTAACCTTATATTCTTTCTGGAAATGGGGAGATGTTTTATTACCAGCTGCAGCCTCTGAACACGGAAGCGATTACGATAGTTTGATGTGGATTTCTTTCGCATTGATCTTTTTTGTTCAAACCGTTACTCAAGCATTACTTCACTATTTCTCTTTCAAGTACAGAGGAGAACCAGGAAAGAAAGCTTTGTTTTATGCAGACAACAATCGGTTAGAAGCTATCTGGACCATTATTCCAGTAATTACTTTAGCGGGACTTATTCTTTACGGACTTTATACGTGGACCAACATCATGACTGTTGAAGAAAATGATGAAGCCTTGGTTGTAGAATTATATGCACAACAGTTCAACTGGAAAGCGCGTTATTCTGGAGCAGACGGTGTACTTGGAGATGCAAATGTTCGTTTTTTACAAGACTTCGAGGGAAAGAACCTTGTCGGTATTGATGCAACTGATCCTAATGGATTAGATGATATCGTAGTACAAGAATTACACTTGCCTGTAGGTCGAGAAATTATCTTTAAGATGCGTTCACAAGACGTACTTCATTCAGCATATATGCCTCACTTTAGAGCACAGATGAACTGCGTTCCTGGGATGATTACCGAATTTGCTTTTACACCGATTACAACTACAGACGATATGCGTCGTAATCCTGATGTATTAGCTAAAGTGAAAAAAATCAACAAAATTAGAGTTGAAAACAGCAAAGAGTTGGTTGCTAATGGAGACGAGGCTTTAGAGCCTTATATCTTCGATTATATCTTATTGTGTAATAAAATTTGTGGTGCATCGCACTACAATATGCAAATGAAGATCATTGTTGAAACTCCAGAAGAGTACCAAGCATGGATAGACCAACAGCAAACTTTTGCTCAAGTAATTCAATAAATTAACTAAACAAATAACATAGATATGTCAGCAGCAGAGCACAATCACGAAGAGGATCACGGGCATCATCATAAGGAGACTTTTATGACTAAATATATTTTTAGTCAAGATCACAAAATGATCTCCAAACAATATTTAATCACGGGACTATTCATGGGAATCATCGGTATTGCGATGTCTCTTATGTTTCGTTTACAATTAGCATGGCCCGAAAAATCTTTTGGAATTTTCGAGGTATTATTAGGTAAATGGGCGCCCGATGGTGTTATGGACCCTAACGTATACCTAGCTTTGGTTACTATTCACGGAACCATTATGGTATTCTTTGTATTGACCGCTGGTTTGAGTGGAACGTTCAGTAACCTTTTGATTCCATTGCAAATTGGAGCACGTGATATGGCGTCTGGTTTATTGAATATGATCTCGTTTTGGTTATTCTTTTTATCAAGTGTAATCATGATTGCTTCTTTGTTTGTTGAAGCTGGACCTGCAGCAGCTGGATGGACTATTTATCCGCCGCTAAGTGCACTTCCACAGGCGCAACCGGGTTCTGGTTTAGGAATGACACTTTGGCTAGTTTCAATGGCTATTTTTGTTGCTTCTTCCTTATTAGGATCTCTAAACTATATCGTAACAGTAATTAACCTCCGTGTTAAAGGAATGTCTATGTCTAGATTACCTCTAACCATTTGGGCCTTTTTCGTAACCGCTATCATTGGTGTTGTTTCGTTTCCGGTTTTACTTTCAGC
>JABAZL010000054.1 GCA_018608425.1 Flavobacteriaceae bacterium | reverse complement strand
TACAAGGATTATACACTAAACAAGATTTAGAAAATCTGGAAGCACTCACCCCATCGATTCAAGAGACTGTAATTGTTGGTGGAGGGCTCATTGGAATTGAATTGGCGGAAATGCTTCACGCCAGAGGTAAGAAGGTTACCTTTTTGGTGCGCGAAAAAAGCTTTTGGAGTAATGTACTTCCGAAAGGAGAATCAGAACTAATCAACAAACATATTGTTTCGCATGGGATTGATCTTAGACTCGAAACAAATTTAAGTGAAATCTTAGAAGACGAAGACGGGAGAGTCAAAGCAATACAAACAGATTCTGGCGAGATTATCAGTTGTCAATTTGTTGGACTGACAGCTGGAGTTCGACCCAATATAGATTTTCTCAAAGACAGCATCATAGCTACAAATCGCGGAATACTCGTAAACAAATACCTCGAAACCAATCAGCCCAATATTTATGCCATTGGAGATTGTGCAGAGCAACAAGAACCTGTTCCAGGAAGAAGACCCATTGAAGCTGTCTGGTATACCGGACGTATGATGGGAGAAACGCTAGCCAGAACACTAACTGGAAACAAAACAGCTTATCATCCCGGACATTGGTTTAACAGTGCAAAGTTTTTTGACATCGAGTATCAAACTTATGGTTTGGTTGCAGCACATCCCGAAGAACCTGAAGTCCATTTTCACTGGCAAGACTCAAGCAAGAACCTTGCAATAACAATGGCTTTTGATAAAAATACAAATGAATTTCTAGGTATTAACATCTTTGGAATTCGAATGAGGCATGAGGTTTTTGACCAAATGCTTTCCGAAAAAAGAAGTATTTTCCATGTAGTGGAACATTTAAGCGGTTGCAATTTTGACCCCGAGTTTTTCAAATCCTATGAAACCGAAATAATTTCAAAATTCAATGCAGTCCAGCATACAGACATTAAACTAAAAAAGAAAAGTTGGTCGAGAATTTTCAATAACCTAATCGCAAAATAATGAAGACATTACAAAAACTTGGATTTGGTATATTTATAGTGGGACTGACTATTTTTTGTTCTTTAGTTTTCATCGGAAAATATCAGCTCAGCACCGAACAATTTGCAGAAGTAATCAGCAGTAAAGGAATCAAAAGCGAATTGTTTATCGAAGCCATAAACACCACAGTTGTTGGCAAGGAATTTTCGGGACCTTTCAAACTTTCAACAACGATAATAAAAGCAATTGAAGATGCAAATATCGTTCACAGAAAAAACAGAGAATGGAGTAAAGTCATTTGGGACAAGCCCCACAGTTTTTCTTATGAAATAGCAAAAACAGCAGGTACAGGTGCTATCAAAGAGAACAAAGGCTTGTTTTGGTTTCTAACTTTTGGGTTAGGAATCTTTGGATCTTTACTCTACATACTTCCCAATGTAATTACACTAGGACCACCAGGAATTAAGAACAATGGCATCTTTTTCAATTCTGTTACAAACAGAGGTTTTTTAGGATGGTTTGTTTTTATCTTTTTAGTTACGTTTTATGTACTCTTATATTTCTTCCCTGACTATATCGTAAACTGGACCTATATCGTTGACCCTATAAGTGAAAGCTTGAGCGGTAATTTGGCAAGTCAATGGTTTTTATACGGCTTCTTGTATTGCGTAGTAATGACTGTGATGGCGATCCGTATGTACATCAAATATCGGAACAACAAATATCAAATCTTGAGAACAACATCCGTTTGGTTTTTTCAAATTGTATTTGCTTTTTTAATTCCAGAAATTTTAGTGCGCTTTGACAAGCCCTGGTATGATTTCAAAAATGCATTCCCTTTGGATTATGACTTTTTCTTTAGCTGGAATCTAAACAGCTTAATTTCTAGTGGCGGATTTGGTTTATTTATTCTGGTTTGGGGAATTGTATTAACCTTAGTTGTAGTTCCTGTAATGGTTTATTTTTTTGGCAAAAGATGGTATTGCTCTTGGGTATGCGGTTGCGGTGGTTTAGCTGAAACTCTTGGCGATCCATTCAGACATCTTTCGAATAAATCAATTGGAGCTTGGAAGTTAGAACGTTGGCTGGTCCATGGAGTGCTCGCCTTTTCGTTAATCATGACAGGCTTTACACTGTACTCCTATTTTTCAGGAGCACAGGTTGTTTTGGGAATCAAAACCCAAACAATTCAGAACATATATGGATTTCTAATCGGATCTATTTTTGCAGGTGTAATCGGAACAGGTTTCTATCCTATTTTCGGAAATCGTGTTTGGTGTCGATTTGGATGCCCACTCGCTGCCTACCTAGGACTGGTACAGCGATTCAAATCGCGTTTTAGAATTACAACAAACGGTGGGCAATGTATTTCCTGTGGAAATTGTTCTACTTATTGCGAAATGGGAATCGATGTTCGTGCTTATGCTCAAAAAGGTCAGAGTATTGTTCGTTCTTCCTGTGTAGGATGCGGAGTTTGTTCTGCAGTTTGCCCAAGAGGCGTTTTGAAACTGGAAAATGGCCCACTAAAGAACAGAACCTTCTCTCCTGAGTTTCCTTTAGGGAATACCCTGAAATAAAATTATTTTTCGTTTAAAAAAAACTCAAATCAATTACTGGCTTATCTTTACTCAAAATCCAGAATTCACAGTTCTTTTATGCAACGAATTAAAGTAATTATTCCGGCCTATAACGAACAAGATTCCATAGGACTTGTCGTTGGAGATATACCCGGAATAGTAGATGAAGTTATTGTCGTAAACAATAACTCTTCAGACGATACAGTAAAGGTTGCACGAGCTGCTGGAGCTACAGTTCTTTCAGAAAAAAGAGGTGGATATGGATACGCCTGTCTCAAAGGTATTGATTACATCAAAGGGTTAGAAACTAAGCCTGATATTGTTGTTTTTCTGGATGGAGATTATTCTGATTACCCCGAAGAACTACTACAAATTGTCGCACCTATACAAAATGGAACTGCTGATTTTGTAGTCGGTGCTCGTGTAAAAGAACTGAGAGCACAAGGTTCAATGACACCCCAACAAGTATTTGGAAATTGGCTGGCATGCTTTTTAATGAAGATTCTTTATAAATCAACGTTTACCGATTTAGGCCCCTTTAGAGGTATTCGATGGGACACCCTAGTAGACCTTAATATGAGCGACAAAACATATGGTTGGACGGTTGAAATGCAATTAAAAGTTTTACAGAAAGCAATTTCATATCAGGAGATTAAAGTAAATTATCGTGAAAGAATCGGTGTATCAAAAGTCTCTGGTACTGTAAAAGGAACTATATTTGCTGGAATTAAAATTATTGGGTGGATTTTCAAACATTACATATTTAGATAACTGAAATGGAGCACATTTGGCTATACCTTTCCCTTGTTTTAATGTCATTATACTCCGTGTCTTTAATTCTGGTATTACTTTACAGTCTTTCACAATTAAACTTATTGTGGAATTATGTTCAATTCAAAAAGAAAAAAGAAAAAAATCCCATCTTAGACATTAGTGACCCAGAAAAAGTTCCTTTTATAACCATACAACTTCCCGTTTTCAATGAACTCTATGTAATCGAACGTTTGTTAGAATGCATCAATCTGATTGACTATCCAAGAGCAAAATTAGAAATCCAAGTATTAGACGATTCTACAGATGAGTCCGTTGAACTTACTCGAGGTTTAGTTGAAAATCTAAAACAAGATAGTCTCGATATTACACAAATCAGAAGAAAAGATCGAGTTGGTTTCAAAGCAGGTGCACTCAAAGAAGGCTTGATTACAGCTAAAGGTGAGTTTATTGCAATTTTTGACGCTGATTTTTTACCGCAAAGTGATTGGCTTTTACATACTGTTCCACATTTCAAAAATAAAGAAATTGGGGTAGTACAAACCCGTTGGTCGCACATCAACCGAGATTATTCTGTACTTACACAAATTCAAGCATTTGCACTAGACGCTCATTTCACGCTCGAACAAGTTGGCAGAAACAGTAAGAATCACTTCATGAACTTCAATGGTACTGCCGGAATTTGGAGGAAAGAATGTATTCTTGATGCTGGAAACTGGGAAGGTGATACACTAACCGAAGACTTAGACTTAAGCTACAGAGCTCAATTGAAGGATTGGAAATTCAAATACTTGGAAGACGTAGAAACACCTTCAGAACTCCCAGTAGTGATGAGTTCTATTCGCTCACAGCAATTCAGATGGAATAAAGGCGGTGCCGAAAATTTTCAGAAAATGGCGAAGAAAGTAATCCGGTCAGAAAACATAAAACTTTCCACCAAACTACATTCTGTTTTACATTTACTCAATAGCACCATGTTCCTCAATGTGTTTTTTGTTGGAGTTCTTAGTATTCCTATGTTATATATTAAAAACGAATGGGGACACTTGAGTTTGTATTTCGATCTTTCTAGTTTCTTTATTGTTAGTACACTTATTTTCTTTAGTTGCTACTGGGTACTCTATAGATATATGAAAGGTGGCGGACTCCTGAACTTCTTAGAGTACATCAAACTCTTTTTCACCTTCTACACCATTGCCATGGGGTTTTCGTACCACAACTCTCTTGCAGTTTTAGAGGGACATCGAGGGAAAAGAAGTGATTTTATACGAACACCAAAATTCAATATAAAGACTTTAAAAGACTCTTGGAAAAAAAACAAATACACTTCAAAAAAAGTATCAAAAAACATTGTGATTGAAGGATTATTAACGCTTTACTTTTTATTTGGAATGTACAGTGCTTTTGTGGTTGGAGAAGCCGGCGATTTTGGTTTATTCCCGTTTCATCTAATGCTCTTTATTGGCTTTGGATTTGTGTTTGTAAACTCATTTAGAACTCAGGCCTGATGATTACTCGGAGAAGCTTCAAAGAGATTCTCCAGGTCGCACCAATACTATTGAGTGTGTTGGGATACTATTTCATGGGGTTTGAAATTGATCGCGCACAGAGCTTCATTCTCATCCCGCTTTACTTAGCCCTTTTCTTTACGAGTTTCCCTTTAATATTTAAAGGCTACTCCATAAAGCAAATGTTTTGGGCTGGGATTTTATTTCGATTAATTTTCCTCTTATCTACTCCCCTACTATCTCAAGATTTCTTCCGATTCCTTTGGGATGGGATGCTTTTAACAAACGGACTAAATCCCTACGAGGCAACTCCTGATCTTCTCAATCAAACTTCTGCCTTATTCTCTACTCAATTCAGTCAAGAACTTTATAATGGAATGGGAACCCTAAGTGCAGCACATTATTCTAATTACCCCCCAATAAACCAATGGGGTTTTTATCTTGCTTCGCTCGTTGGAGGGAATTCTGTACTTGCCAATCTTATCAGTATTCGGGTTGTATTGATTTTATCGGATTTGGGCGTCTTTTGGTTTGGAATCAAACTACTTGATTATTTAAATCTCTCTAAAAAAAGAATCGGACTCTATTTCCTAAACCCATTGATCATTATCGAATTGACAGGGAATTTACACTGGGAAGGCTTTATGATGTTCTTCTTCTTATTTGGACTGTATTTGATTTTCACTAAGGATGAATGGAAATGGGCAACGATTCCAATGGCAGCATCTATAGCAACTAAACTAATCCCGCTTCTTATACTACCACTGTTTTGGCGCTTTTTAAAACCTAAAAAAAGTATTCTCTTTGGCGCACTAATACTCTTGTGCTTGTTGATGTTTTTCGTTCCATTTTTTTTAGGAGACAACAACCTAAGTCATTATCTCAAAACCATCGGGCTCTGGTTCAACCGATTTGAATTTAATGGAAGTATATACTATGTGATACGCGAAATAGGATTCGAAGTAAAAGGATATAACATCATTCGGAAATTAGGAAAAATATCGCCTTACATCATAGTCGCTATAGTCGCTGTTTTTACTTTCATCAGAAACAACAAAACCTCAAAAGCATTATTAACCGGAATGTTATTCTGCCTCAGTATTTATTTCTTTATTGCGACTACAGTGCATCCCTGGTATATTGTGTCGTTGGTTTGTATTGCAATATTCACCAACTACAGCTACCCCTTGATCTGGAGTGGGCTGGTAGTTCTAAGTTATGCTACCTATGGGAATTCTGATTTTAATGAAAATTACTATTTAATCGGACTACAATACGGGATTGTATATGGTGTTTTTCTTTATGAATTAATCCAAAGAAAAAGCTTACTTCATCATTTTAAATAGATTGATTTCGCGTTCATTGAGGTGTCTCCATTTTCCACGAGGCAAATCCTTCTTAGTCAAATGGGCATATACTACGCGATCAACTTGCTCTACCTTATAACCCAACTTTTCGAAGATATGAAATATTGCGCGGTGGCGTTCAGTAGAAAGTTCTACTCCAATTTTACGTTTAGTTTCTCCACGGATAAAGCTTACTGCTTCAACATGGATTTTGTCAAATTTATCAACGACAACACCATCACGGATTTTTTCAAGATCCGATTGAACTAAATTCTTATCTAAAACAACTTGGAAGACTTTGTTTATTCCACGTGCAGGGTTCTTAAGTTTGATTTTAAGTTCCGTATCGTTTGTAAATAAAAGTAAACCAGTAGATGTACGATCCATCGAGTTGACAGGATCGATACGGTAGGAAGTGGCATTGTCAATAAGTTCCATAGCATCTTTCTTGTACGTTCCTTTTTTAACAGAACCGAGAAAACCTTTTGGTTTATTCAACAACACATAAGCTGGTTTATCAGAAACAACTCTTCTCCCATCATAACGCACATCATCACCGGGCTGTACTTGGTAACCCATCTCTACAACGATCTTACCGTTTATCTTAACCATTCCCATAGCGATATACATATCTGCTTCACGGCGAGAACAAATCCCAGAATTAGCGATATACTTGTTTAATCGAGTTGAGCTCGCTGTTTTTTTAGGGGAAGAATTATTAGACTTTGATTCCATAGAATGCGTTTGAAAACTGTTTGAACTTAGAGTGGAAACCGAACCAATACGATACTTAGTATTCCAGCTACAATAAGCGCTTTTAATAAATTATGCAGCCAAAGATACGTCTTTTGATCTGGGGATCTCCATAAGATCAACACGATCAAGAATAAAAAAGGAATTGTGAATATAAAATAATACCACATACTCTGTAAAACCTCTTTTTGTGCCAACAGTAAAGCAATTGGAATGAAGGTAAGCAGCACTAAAAAAGACAAAATCATCTTGGTAGTTCGCTCCCCAAAAACAACGGCAATGGTCTTGTAATCTCTTACCCAATCGCCTTTGAAATTCTCTAAATCTTTAATGAGGTCACGAATCAATACAATTAAAAATAAAAAACTAGCGTGATAAAAGACAAGACTTGAGAAGTTTTTAAAATACAGTGTAATTGCGAAAAAAGGAATAACAGCCAGGATAACTGCAAAGACATTACTTGTCCAAAATTGCTTCTTCAAGAGATGGCTATACAACCAGATTCCAAAAATATAAGCTAAGAAAAAAGGAACTGTTCGCCAAGAGACCAGCATCGACAAAACCAAGGCAAGTGTATTGAGTAATGCATAACAAAAAAGCTGAAAAGAAGCAGAGACTCGGTGTTCTAGAAGATACTTATGCGGACGATTGATTTGATCTTTTTCAGCATCATAAAAATTATTGATCAAGTAACCTCCTGCAATAGCAAAGGAAGTAGCAAAAACCAACATCAACAATTTGGTGTCAAAAAGGATTTCTTTCCAGTTGCTGTGCGGTGCAAAAATATATCGAGCGCTGAGATATTGTGCAACAATAATAGTGGTTAGCGTATAGCCTCGAACTGAAGCAAATAAAGCCAAGATTTGAATTCCAAAATTGTTGATATGTTGTTTTTTGAAAAGCATGGCTTTTCTAGAAATTATAAACTACTTCTAAACGATGCCCTTGCAATGCTTTCTGGGCTTTTTCAAAATCTTGAGCAAATCCGAGGATATATCCTCCACCGCCAGATCCACATAACTTAAGATAGTAATCATTTGTTTCAATGCCTTGTTTCCATATCGCACGAAACTCTTCGGGAATCATAGGTTCAAAATTATGAAGTACTAAATTCGATAATTGCTTGATATTCGAAAATAGAGAACTTATATTTCCGTTTAAAAAGTCATCAACACAGGCATCCGTGTAATTGATAAACTGATCTTTCATCATGATACGAAAAGGTTCTTGCTTCATGTTCTCCATGAAGATAGAAACCATAGGTGCAGTTTCACCTACGATACCACTATCCAATAAAAAAACAGCGCCTTTACCTTCAGGATTTTGAGATGGAATTCCCGTTGGCTCAATATGATCTTGAGAATTGATTAAAATAGGTAAACTCAAATAGCTATTCAATGGATCTAGACCCGAAGATTTACCATGGAAAAAAGATTCCATTGCGGCAAAAATAGCCTTGAGGTGTTGTAATTTTTCTTTAGTTAAATTCTCTAAAACAGTAATTTTATCCAACGCATACTGATCGTAAATTGATGCTACAAGCGCACCGCTACTTCCAATACCATACCCCTGAGGGATACTACTATCAAAATACATGTTGTTTTTTAAATCCGATTCAAGGCGATCCCAATCGAAGGACACAATTGTTTCCGGGAGTGTCTTTAGATGTGCACAAAAAGCATTGAGCTTTTGGTGTGAATCTTGAGTGCTTGGATCATTGGATGTTTTTAGAGCACCTCTATAAAAATTATAGGGAATGGATAATCCTTTAGAATCTTTGATGATTCCATACTCTCCAAAGAGTAAAATTTTTGCGTAGAATAAAGGACCTTTCATATGACTACAAAGTTATAGTTTTTTGGCGCCATTACCAATTTGATCTTCAATGAATTGATTCTTTTGACAGTAGCTTGCTAATTCATCTTTAATGAATTTCAAAACAACATCTTTCTCTGACTTTGGATAAAGCAAGTGAACATTAGCACCAGCATCTAAAGTAAAACATAAGGCTGATTGAGTCTCTTTGCGATAGGCCCAAACTTTATTTATAACCTGAAGGGTATTGGGATGCATTAAAATAAAATAAGGCTCGGAAGCCATCATCAACGCATGAAGAGTCAAAGCTTCGGACTCCACCAAGGAAACAAAAGCATCAAGATCTCCAGATGCTAAAATTGGTTTTAGAAGTTTAACATTCGTACGTGCTTGCTCAAATCGAGTAGCTGAATAAGGATGATTCTTCATCAGGTTGTGACCAAGAGTACTACTGACCTTTTTTTGACCTTTGTCAATTAATAAAATAGTGTCTTGGTAATCCTGAAACACGGGATGTAACGCTGAAGATAACGGCGTTCCGTATAAGTCAGAACTTCCTTCGATAACATCCGAAACTCCCCAACTTACCATAGGCCCTTGTATACTGCGTGCTGCACTTCCAGATCCTAAGCGCGCTAAAAAAGAAGCCTTCTTTAAAAAATAAGCCTCAGACATTGATGGATTTCCTGCTTTTTCAATGGACATAATTCCGAGTGCAAGTGCACTCATACCTGAAGCTGATGAAGCAATTCCGCTACTATGGGGAAATGAATTACTACTTTCAATTGCAAGGTGATGGTTTTTCACAAAGGGCACATAAGGCGCTATTCGCTCTAGAAAAGTTTCAATCTTTGGATGAAAACTTGGAGTAGGTTCCCCTTCAAAAGTAAAGTCGAAAGAAAATTCAGACAACTGATTTTCTTTGGGTTTGTATGCTATCGAAGTTTGAGTAACACATTGTGACAAAGTAAAACTCAAGGATGGATTCTGTGGATACTGAGCCCCAAATTTACCCCAATACTTCACTAAAGCAATATTACTTGGTGCTTCCCATTTAGAAGAACCAGAAACTACTAGTTCGCTTTTTTCAATAAAATCTTTTTCACTATCCATAGGATACAAAGATAATGGATTCGTGCATGACAAGAAAGCAATAAGCCAATCGGAATTTTGTATCTTAGTATTTGATTCTATTTTATGAAAACAAAAAACCAAAAAAGAATTGCCATACTTTTTTCCATTGTTGTCTGCCTGATTATTGGCGGGATCGCCGGAAGCGTTACACAATCGGCAATTCCTGTTTGGTATGCAGGCCTCAACAAACCTTTCTTTACTCCGCCGAATTGGCTTTTTGGACCTGTGTGGACCCTTTTATACATTCTTATGGGATGGTCTGCAGGATGGATTTGGTCATTTGGAAGTCACCACAAATGGGTAAAGACTGCACTGTATCACTTTGGAGCTCAGTTGACTTTAAACGCAATGTGGTCTTTAGTTTTCTTCGGTTTAAGAAACATTTTCGGAGGACTTATTATTATTCTAGCTCTACTCGTCTTGGTTCTTTTAACGATCAAATGGTTTAAAGTAGTCAACAAGAATGCAGCTTATTTGCTTTACCCTTATTTTGCATGGTTGCTCTACGCCACAGCATTAAATCTGGGAGTATTTATATTGAATTAAATAGCAGCAATTATTTACTAAAGTAAATGCGGTAATTAACATTTTATAAGAAAAAAAGTGTAGTTTTAAAGTGTTCAATTTGAAACACACCTCAACATAGAATTTGTTGATTACGTGATTTCTTTATCCACCAATCTCTTCGGGAGATTTTTAAAATTTACTAAGCGAATTTTATCTGCGTTCTACATTTTGAATAAAATCATTAAGAATATTTTCATACATTTATAACACAATTTTCAACCCACATCTTAATAAAAGTACAATATGACAACAACTTACATTATTATTGGAGTATCCGTAATCCTAATCATTTTTCTTGTTTCGACCTACAATAGATTTGTTACCTACAAGAACAACAGAGAGAATGCATTTGCAGATATTGACGTTCAATTGAAACAACGCCACGATCTTATTCCACAATTAATTGGATCTGTAAAAGGCTATATGGATCATGAACGCGAGGTACTCACCCGAGTTACAGAAGCAAGAAATAAGGCGATGGGTGCTTCTACAATTTCTGATAAGATAAAATCAGAAAACGAGTTATCATCTGCTATGAGCGGTTTTAACATCCAAGTAGAGGCTTATCCTGATTTAAAAGCAAGTGAAGGTTTTCTTCAACTTCAAGATGAAATTTCTGATATAGAAAATAAATTAGCTTCATCACGTAGATACTTCAATTCCGCAACAAGGGAATTGAACACAGCAATTGAGAAATTCCCTAACAACATGTTTGCAGGTATGTTTGGGTTTAAAACTCAGGAAATGTTTGATTTAGGTGATAATCAACGCGTAGCACTCGATAAATCTCCAGAGGTTAAGTTTTAATTTATTTTAATTTTTGTTATGCAGAAACTACCATACGTAGGAATTCTTCAACAACAACGAAAAAATAATATTCGATCATTTTTTCTGTTATTGGGTTTTCCTTCTTTAATCTTGGCAGCAGTTTGGGCTTTTCTAATGTTTACGACCTACGACACTTCATTTAATTTTGAACTTACAAATAATGTATTCTTGGAATACATACCCTATGTTTTAGTAGGGGTAATTATTTGGTTTACCATTGCTTATTTCGCGCATTCAATATCGATCAATAAAAGTGCGGGTTCTGAAACTCTTGAAAGAAGAACGAATAAACGTGTATATAATTTGGTTGAAAACCTGTGTATATCTCAGGGGATGAAAATGCCAAAACTCAGAATCATTCAAAGCGACGCACTCAATGCATTTGCGAGTGGTATTAATGAAAAAACATATACGGTAACCTTGACTCAAGGTATTATAGAAACTCTCGAAAATGATGAACTAGAAGGAGTTATTGCACATGAGCTAATGCACATTAAAAATAATGACGTTCGCTTACTTATCATTTCCATTATTTTTGTTGGTATTTTCTCGTTTCTAGTGAATATAATTTTTAGAAATATTTTATTCGGTAGAGGAAAGAAAAAAGACATTAGAATAATCATTATTTCCTTAGTGATCTCTTTGGTCGTATATTTTATTTCAATGCTTTTTAAATTTGCATTGTCTAAAAAACGAGAATACATGGCAGATGCAGGTGCGGCTGAGATGACCAAAAAACCACTAGCCTTAGCTTCTGCATTACGAAAAATCTCTGGCAATCATAAGATTGAAAGTTTTAAAAGCGAAGAGCTAGCACAGTTGTGTATTGAAAATTCACCAGAAAAATCTTCTTTTAGTTCAAAAGGTTTGTTTTCAACTCACCCCCCTATTGATAAAAGAATTGGCATATTAGAGCGTTTTTAGAATCACTGACGCATTAATTTGTTTATCAAAAGCCAATCCATTTTTATTCAATTCTTTCTGGAAAATCAGTTATTAATGCGTCGACTCCAATTGCTATCATTCGTTCAATATCTTCGAGCTCGTTTACAGTCCATGGATACACCTTAAAGCCTGCCTCGTGTATTTTATCAACATTTGCTTCTGTAAGGCTTTTGAAATCTGGATTGACTGCAAATGCTGCTAATCGTTTTGCTACAGGAATTGCGTCGATTGGGTCGTCCTCTGTCAACACTGCAATTGCAACTTTTTGGTTTACTTTATAAAATTGATCCAACTCATTCCAATCGAAAGAAGAAATAAAAATATTCTTTGCTTCCCAATTTGAGGTTTCAAAATAGTGCTCGATCAGTTCAGACGTTATAACGGCAGTTTGTGTTCCTTTGAGTTCAATATTCAATTGAATTGTTCCGTCTATAAGATCCATCACTTCATTCAATGTCGGAATGGGTTCTTTACCCAAAACAAGGAATTGTTTTATCGAATCCAAGGACATTTGCTCTATATACCCTGTGCCATTGGTGAGTGCGTCTAAAGTCTTGTCATGAAAAACAACCAATTCGCCTGTAGCACATCGAAAAACATCAATCTCAACTCCATCGACACCGAGTTCAATTGCCTTGCTAATCGATGCTAGCGTATTTTCTGCAACGTGACCACGTGCACCCCGATGACCAATAACAAGAGTTTTAGAATCTGGAGCTTGACAAGAGGAAATAAAAAGTGTCATTAATAGTACTTTTATAAAGTTTTGCATTCAATATAATTATTTAGTTAAAATCCAAAATTCCCACGGTCGCATTCGATGTTCATACGTATCTGAAAGAATTTTTACTTTTCCGTCTTCAAATCGTTTAAAAGTTCCATTGTAAGGTGCGGTGAACCCAACATACTCTGCACTTATATTTGCGATAAAAACAACCGTATCTCCTTTTTTAGTTCTCTCAAATGCCAAAACATTTTCATCTCTTGATGTAGAGAGTCGTCTGTAGGTTCCTCGGTCAACTCCACTGTGAAGTGCTGGATGTTGAAGTTTCAACACTCCCAGTTGTTCCAACAATTTGAAGGTTTTTCCTGCTACTTTAGGGAAGCTGTCTTTTTCAAAAAACAATAATCTTTTGTCTAAATCGTATTCCATTCCACTGTAAATAAGCGGCATTCCAGGAGACAAATAATCTAAGGCTAAGGAAACGTCTGCAGCAGCGCCAAAGCTTTCTTGCACAGTTCCATTCCATGAATTCTCGTCATGATTGCTTATAAAATTAACTACAATGTTGCGATCGTTGTACGTTTCTAATAGGTTTTTAATGTGTGAATCCCAATCCGTTACATTCTTTTTAGCATGAACAATATCTTTTAAGAGATGATGCCCTGGCCAATCATACGATGCGTCAAAAAGGTCAACCATCTCAATACCTCCAGGGTGATTAACATCGGTTTCAGCTAGCAAAAAAACAGGTTTAACTTCACGTAAAGCTGCGAAGGTTTTTTTGTAAAACTCCATAGGAACAGCATAGGCCTGATCAACTCTATAGCCATCAATATTGACTTCTTTGACCCAGTACACCATTGCTTCTCGCATGGCCTGTCGCATCTCCATATTGTCATAATTCAAATCTGCAACATCCGTCCAACCAAAAGATTCTCCTGTAAAAGGATTGATGGGATCGATAATTTCTCCTGCTTCATTCTGAAGATAATATTCAGGATGATCTTTAATCCAATGATTATCCCAGCCCGTATGTCCTGGCACCCAATCAAGAATCACATAAATCCCTAAATCGTGCGCTTGAGTTACTAAAGCTTTAAGATCCTCTAGAGTTCCAAATTCAGGATTCACTCCTGTATAATCTGCAACCGCATAGTAGCTTCCCAAAGGACCTTTACTCTTTGTTGTTGAAATAGGATTGATTGGCATAAGCCAAAGAATATTAACTCCCATTTGTTTGAGTTTCTGTAAATCCTTAGCAAAAGCATCAAAAGTACCTTCTTTAGAATATTGCCTAATATTGGCTTCATAGAGGATTCCCTCTGCCATATCGGTTTTAGTCATGGGAGGCAATTCGCTCACTATAGGAACAGAAGTATTGTCGCAGGCAACAAATAGAAGTATGAAAAGGATGTAAAGGGCGTTTTTCATTTCAATGGATTTGTTGTCAAGATAAACTAAATCCGAGAAAAATATAAATGTTGTTGAGATAATCTGCTACTCCTCGGGAGCAAGCTGTACTTTCAAGCCATCCATTTCAGCAGCAATATGGATTTGGCAGCCCAAGCGACTGTTCTCTTGCACATGATACGCTTCGGACAACATGGCTTCTTCATCATCTGACTTTTCTGGGAGAATAGAATCGGAAAGCACATAGCACTGACAAGAAGCACACATGGCCATTCCACCACAGGTTCCTTCAACTGGAAGTTCATATGCTTTACATACCTCCATTAAGTTCATAGCCATATCCGTTGGAGCTTCAACCTCGTGGGTTTCTCCTTCTCTATCGATAATATTGATCTTTATATCCTGACTCAAAATATTTTTTTTTACAATTATACTTCTACGTTGATGACTTCTTCAATTTGAGGAACATATTTTTTAATTGTCATTTCTACACCCGATTTCAATGTCATCTGATTTACTGAACAACCGACACAAGCTCCGTGAAGCTGAACACTTACTATACGGTCGTCTTCGATGGAAACCAAAGAAATGTCACCGCCATCGGCAGCTAAAAAAGGGCGAATTTCAGCTAATGCAAAGAGTACTTTTTCTTTAATTTCGGTAGATTCCATAGCTTATTTTTTTACGGCTGAACAGCCAGACATTGTTGTTATTTTTACTACTTGAGTTGGAGGTAATGTTTTGTTTCGATCGACAACTTGTGCAACCATGTTTTGGGTGATCAAATGAATCGCGTCTGCAACGGCACTTTCTTCTTGAAGTGCTGCAGGTCTTCCTACATCTCCGGCTTCACGAACACTTTGAACCAAGGGAATTTCGCCCAAGAAAGGAACTTGAGTATCTTCTGCTAAATTCTTTGCGCCTTCTTTTCCGAAGATATAATATTTATTGTCTGGCAACTCTTTTGGAGTGAAATAAGACATGTTTTCTACAATTCCTAAAACAGGAACTTGAATGCTTTCTTGTTGAAACATAGCGATACCTTTTCTAGCATCAGCTAGAGCTACATTTTGAGGCGTACTTACAACTACTGCTCCACTGATTGGAAGCGATTGAACAATACTCAAATGAATATCTCCAGTACCTGGAGGCAGGTCAATCAATAAAAAATCAAGTGTTCCCCATGCTGCATCAAATATCATTTGATTGAGTGCTTTGGATGCCATTGGGCCACGCCATATAACCGCCTGATCGGGTTCTGTAAAAAAGCCTATTGAGAGTACTTTTACGCCATAATTCTCAATAGGTTCCATTTTAGATTTCCCATCTACATTTATTGAAAGAGGACGCGCACCTTCCATATCCATCATCGTTGGAATTGAAGGCCCGTATATATCTGCATCTAAAATTCCAACTTGGAATCCCATTTGGGCTAAAGTAACAGCAATATTAGAAGTTACTGTAGATTTTCCAACGCCACCTTTTCCAGAAGAAATTGCTACTATAGAACTGATTCCATTGATTGGTTGTCCTTTGATTGGAGCGTCTGCCTTTGGAGGAGTTTCAACCTTTATATTGATTGTTATTTTTGCTTTCTTATATACCTCGGCATGGATACTTTTTAAAATCTCAACCTCAACTTTTTTACGGGCTTGTAGACTCGGATTCTTTAGCACAAGATCGATAACGACTTCATCTCCAAAAACATTTATATTTTTAAGAGCTCCGCTTGCTACTAAGTTTTGTCCCTCGCCCGGAGCGGTTAGTCCTTCAAGAACTTCTTGTACTGCCTGTTTTGATATATTCATTTAGGTTTCCCTTTTCTATATTGATTCTAAATTACAAATATACTGTTCTAAACTGAGATGATGAAGGTTTCTAAATCTTATGTTAGTGGCGGTAAATGATCAGCAGGATTCCATAAACACTGGTCAAAATTGAGTATTTTATTTTCTTTAACCTCAATCCCTTCGCTTTCTAGTAATTGTTGCATCAAATTGGTTCCTTCGAAATGTTGTTTTCCTGTCAACAACCCTAGTCTATTGACTACTCGATGTGCAGGAACATCTTCTTTGATATGAGAGGCATTCATCGCCCAACCAACCATTCGAGCACTTTGAGGGGAGCCCAAATAACGTGCGATTAGACCATAAGAACAAACACGTCCATCTGGAATTTTGCGAACTACTTCGTATACTCGTTCAAAAAAATTGAGGTCTTTTGCGGCCATTATTAGGGGAGATTAAATTTCAAATACGTTATCGGTTTCTTTTGCTCCAAGTAGATGCTTTCGTAATATGTTTGAATAGCAGTTGCCTCTTTTGGAGCATATGCATTGGTGTACAAATCGTGATGCGCATAAGCAACCTCAACACCCATACCTTCTAATAAGCCCAAGGTATAGCCATGCATATATTCGCTATCTGTTTTTAGGTGGATATAGCCTTCTGGCTTAAGAATGGTTTTATATTTAGCTAAAAATTGCGGATTAGTAAGGCGGTGCTTTGTTCTTTTGAATTTAATTTGCGGATCCGGAAAGGTGATCCAGATTTCATCGACCTCATTCTCAGCAAACAAATCTGTAACCAGTTCAATTTGTGCTCGAATAAAAGCAACATTTGCAAGTTCGAGTTCCAATGATTCTTTTGCTCCAGCCCAAAAACGAGCGCCTTTCAGGTCAATTCCAATAAAGTTTTTATTCGGATGTTCTTGAGCTAAATAAACGGTATACTCTCCTTTTCCACACCCCAACTCCAAAACAATTGGGTTGTCGTTTTTAAAAAAATCTTTATTCCAATTTCCTTTTAAAGCAAACTTATTTTCAACTAATTCCTCTCGAGTTGGTTGAATTACGTTCTTAAAAGTTAAGTTCTGATTGAATCGCTTTAATTTATTTTTACTGCCCAAGGTGTGTTTCTTTGGATGTAAAAATAAGTAATCTATACGAATTAAAGCGGGCTATTTATTTTGTTTTAGAAAGGGAAAAAGAAAATTCTGACCCAACTCCAAAAGTACTTTGAACATATATTTTTTCTTGATGCGCTTCAATCAAATGCTTCACGATTGCAAGACCCAATCCAGAACCTCCTTCGTCTCTATTCCGAGCTTTATCTACCCTATAAAAACGTTCAAATAAGCGGGGTATATGTTCTTCTTCGATGCCTCTTCCATTATCAATAATACGGACTAGTATTTTTTGTTTATTCAAAACACTTATGGAGACTTCGGTTGTACCTCCAGAAACTCCGTATTTCAGTGAGTTTACTATAAGGTTAGTAATTACTTGTGATATTCTTTTTCGATCTGCAAGCACCCAAAGTTCATCTAAACTGATTGGTTTATCAAAAAGTAGTTCGATGTTTTTCTCTTGCGCTCTAATTTCCAAAAGTCCCATCACCTCTTCAATCAAAGCATAAAGATTGAAACGTTTCGTTTCGATAGAAGTAATTCCTGCTTCGAATTTCGTGATTAAATCCAAATCGGTTACAATATGATTCAACCGATCGACACCTTGTGCTGCTTTTTGCAAGTATTTCTCTCGAAGTACTTCATCTTCTGCTGCTCCATCTGCTAGTGTAAGAATGTAACTCTCAACAGTAAAAAGCGGAGTTTTTAATTCATGTGCTAGATTGCCAATAAATTCTTTTCTATAGTTCTCTTTCCCTTTCAGCAATTCGATTTCCAATTTACTCTCTTTGGCAAACTCCTGAATACTCTTTGTTAGCGATTGCGCATCTCGTTTCATCAACTCTTTACTTAGAGGAACTCCATCGGAGTAGAATGCATCGTATAGTGCTTTAACTTTTGAAAAAATATAGTATTCGTTCTGGTATTGGATTAGAAGAAAGCTAAAAAAAAAGAAAAGTACAAATCCCCCCAGTACAATCAGAAACGGATGTTCAGATTTGAATGTGAAGCCCTCAGAAAAATAGAAAAAACCACCAATGAGTAGCACTCCAAATAAATTAATGAAGAGCGTAATAAAAAAAGCGGTCCTAAACCTTTTGAAGAAGTGTATCAATTGTTTTCGTTAATGACAAATTTGTATCCTACGCCTTTGATTGTTTTGAAATAAGAATTACCCATTTTCTCTCGCAACTTTCGGATGTGAACATCGATGGTTCGATCTCCAACAACAACGTCATTTCCCCAGACAGCTTCCATGATTTTCTCGCGTTTAAAAACTTTATCTGGCTGCGAAGCTAATAAACGAAGTAATTCAAATTCTTTTCTTGGGAAAGACATCTTCTCACCTTTTAAGATAACCTTGTATTCGTCTAAATTGATCGTCAGGTCTCCGTGTACAATATTCGTGTTGGTTTCGTTTTTAGTGAATCGACGCAGCAAAGCGCTTACTTTTGAGTTCAGCACTTTTGGCTTTATAGGCTTGTTTACATAATCATCGGCACCAACATCAAAGGCTGCAACATGAGAATAGTCTTCAGATCGGGCAGACAAAAACATTATGATTGTATCCTCGAATCGACTGTCTTTTCGAAGGTTTTCACAGGCTTCAATTCCATCCATCACGGGCATCATTACATCTAAAATAATCAAATGTGGAATTATTTTACTCGCCTGAACCAATGCTTCTTTTCCATTAGAAGCAGAAAAAACTTGATAGCCTTCTTTGTTTAGGTTGTAAGTCAAAATTTCTATTATGTCCGGCTCGTCATCTACCAATAGTATTTTAATGTTACTTTTTTCCATACCTGACTAATAGAATTAATGAATATTGAAATTGTAAAAACTTAGTCTGCATCAAATTTAAGGATAAAAACAACTGCTTTCAACTTCTTAATAATTTGTTCACATTGGAAATAAACCCTGTGTTAATGCGCTATAAAATCGATAACTTTGCATTCATGAAACAAGCGATGGTTAATTTCTGGGAAATCGAATCGAATGCTGATTTTGAATTGTGCGCTATGCAAACATTTCATCACCAGTATAAATATAATTCGGTCTATCGATCCTACTGTGATTTAATTCACTTTAACCCAGCAGACTTAAAGTCCATTCGTGACATTCCATTCCTCCCCATCCACTTTTTCAAAAGCCATGAAGTGAAAAGTTTTTCAGAACCTGAAGCCATAACATTCACTTCAAGTGGAACAACGGGTACAGAAACTTCCAAGCATTTTGTGAAAGAAATAAAAGGCTACGAGAAAAGTTTCACCAAAGCATTTAATCAGTTTTATGGTTCGCCAAAAGAAATGGCTATCCTTGCCCTACTTCCCTCCTATCTTGAGCGCCAAGGTTCATCTTTAATTTATATGGCTGATCATTTAATTCAAGATAGTAGTCATCCTAAAAGCGATTTTTATCTCAACAATTTAGAAGAATTGAAAACTGTTATTGAGGAACTTGAAACTGCGCAACAACCAACACTTCTTTTGGGGGTAAGCTTTGCGTTACTTGATTTAGTTGAGCAATATAGTTTTGATTTGAAACACACCCTTATCATGGAAACTGGAGGAATGAAAGGGAGGCGAAAAGAACTGATTCGTGAAGATTTGCATGAGCAACTTGCAATGGGTTTTGGGGTAAAACATATTCATTCCGAATATGGCATGACCGAACTTCTGTCTCAAGCTTATTCCAAAGGAGAAGGTCTTTTTAATTGTCCACCCTGGATGCAAGTTTTTACCAGAGACACAACCGATCCTTTCACATTCTTAACAGAAGGAATGATGGGAAACCTTAACATTATGGATTTGGCTAACCGAGAATCTTGTGCTTTTATAGCGACTCAAGATCTGGGACGTCTACACCCAAAAAATCAATTTGAAGTTCTTGGGAGAGTAGATCACTCCGACATCCGCGGATGCAACCTTTTGGTCTATTAGATAAAATTTAAAATGAAATAGGTCTTTTTTCCACGTTGGAGTAACACATAACGATCGTTAATTAAATCCTGATTCGTAACTTTATATGTTTCCTGCACTTTTGCTTTATTTACGGAGATCGAATTTTCTTTGAGTGCACGTCGTGCTTCTCCATTGGATTTCAAAAACTGACTATCACCTGCTAATGCAGCAATGATATCGACACCTTCTCCTAGGCTTTCTTTAGCAAGTTCAGCCTGCGGCACGCCTTCAAAAACATCTAAAAAAGTAGCCCCATCCAAACTTTTCAAATCCTCTGAAGTGGATTTCCCAAATAGAATTTGAGATGCTTTTTGAGCATTATCAAGGTCTTCTTGCGAATGCACCAACAAGGTCACTTCATTGGCTATTCTGTTTTGCAATACGCGAAGGTGAGGCGCTTGTTTGTGTTCTTCTATCAAAGTATTGATTTCATCTTCGCTTAAAAATGTAAAAATCTTAATATAACGCTCCGCATCTTCATCAGAAGCATTCAGCCAATATTGATAAAATTTATACGGAGAAGTACGGCTTTTATCTAGCCAAATATTACCACCTTCCGTTTTTCCGAATTTAGTGCCATCTGCCTTAGTAATCAACGGGCAGGTAATTGCATATGCTTTTCCACTTGCCTTTCGACGTACCAATTCGGTTCCCGTTGTTATGTTTCCCCATTGATCACTACCACCCATCTGAAGGGTACAATCAAGATTTTTATAAAGGTGTAAAAAATCATATCCCTGAAGCAACTGATATGTAAATTCAGTGAAAGACATCCCTACTTGTGACTCTGAACCCAAGCGTTTCTTTACGGAATCTTTAGACATCATATAATTAACAGTGATGTGCTTCCCAATATCACGGGAAAAATCGATCAAAGAATAGCCTTTCATCCAATCCAAATTATTGACAAGCAATGCAGCGTTTTCGTTTGAAGCATCAAAATCTAAAAAACGTGCTAACTGATTTTTAATCCCATTAATGTTTTTATCTAGAGTTTCTTCATTCAGCAAATTACGTTCAGCTGATTTCCCCGATGGATCTCCAATCATTCCTGTTGCGCCTCCTACCAAAGCTATTGGTCGGTGACCTGCTCGCTGAAAATGCATTAAAATCATAATCTGCACTAAACTCCCAATATGGAGCGAATCTGCGGTTGGATCAAAACCAATATAACCCGATGCCTTTTTTTCATTTAAATGATTCTCAGTTTCTGGCATTATATCGTGCAACATTCCGCGCCATCTTAACTCTTCAACAAAAGGATTTTTCATCTGTTTGGATCTTATTTTTTTATCGGTCAATTCCTTTCAGAGAGCCGTTTTTTATTTTCTTTGATACTTTGATGTATCGATTTGCACAAAGATAGATTTCTCTGAGGTAACAAGAAAGACAAAAATAAAAAACAGTACTTTTGAGATATGATATTAGTCACAGGAGCTACCGGATTGGTTGGATCACATTTACTATTAAAACTCATTGAACAGGATCGAGTACTTGTGGCGCTCTATCGATCAGAATCAAAAAAAAACAGCACTTTATATTTTTTAAAAGAACGAACAAAATCGGCAAAGGTTGCTGAAATTATTTGGCGCAAGGGCGATGTTTGTAATCAACCCAGTTTGGCAGTTGCCTTTGAAGGAATCACACATCTTTACCACTGCGCAGCTTTTATTTCATTTGCGCACTATAAGCAAGAAACATTAATGGAGGTAAATCAGCAAGGGACAACCAATCTTGTTAATTTAGCCATTAAGCACCAACTAAAAAAAATAGCTTACATCAGTTCAATTGCTGCACTAGGAAGCGATACCACTTCCGATTCAATTGACGAATCGACACCTTGGAATGCTGACCAAGACCACACCCCATATGCATACTCTAAATTTGGAGCTGAACTCGAAGTTTGGAGAGCCACGCAAGAAGGAGTTCCAGCAGTCATTGTTAATCCCGGGGTTATTCTTGGAACTGGAGTTGAAGGAAACCCTTTGGAATTACTATGTAACCAAATTGACAACGGCCTACTCTTTTACCCCAAAGGTGCAACAGGATATGTAACCGTTGAGGATGTTGTTCAAGTGCTGACAGAACTAATGAATTCTGAAACAGAAAATGAACGCTTTATTTTAGTAGCAGAAAATTGGAGCTATGAACAAATGCTCCGTCGTATTGCATTAATCAGAAAAAAAAGACCGCCACGAATTGGCTTGAGAAAATCTTGGCTTCAAATTGCCTGGGGACTCGAAGGGATTCTTTCTTTATTTGGAAAAAGACGTTTTATGACCCAAGCACTCATAAGTAGCTTATGCGATATAAAACACATACAAGGGAATAGAATAATTAAGGAAAGTTCTTTTAAATACAGTGACATTGAGACATACTTAATAGATCATGCTACTAAAAAAGACTAATCAAGTTCTTCTTCTTTTAGTCGTTCTTTTCTTTTCATGATGGTATCAATACTATCTTCCATCTGTTTTGATCTAATTTCAAGATTCTCAAAAATCTTCTTCAACAACTTTGGCTTCTGAGCATAATAGGTTTGGTTTTGAGCTAATTGAAGGCTATCAATACCATATTTTTCATAAATATATTGATCTGTAAAATATTCTTTATGTGCTGGGTCTACATAATTGGAGTTCTTAATTGCTTTCATCAACATTATATCATAAAAAACATCCTCCATCATTTCAGTAGTAATTTTCTCATCTGGTGGCTCAACAGGTGTACTACCGTCGCAAGCCAAGCAACTAATAATCAAGAAAAATAAGATGTATTTTCTCATGATTTATCTATTAAAAGTTAAACGTTTCGCTGCTTTATTTTCTATAATCACTCCTTTGTCGTAGACACAAGAACCATTGACCCAAGTAGATTCAATTTTTGCCTGAAAAGTTTCTCCTTCAAAAGGAGACCACTTACAGTGATACAATAAAGATTCTGGTGTAACTGTTGTTGTTTCATTTAAATCCAATAAAACCAGATCCGCAAAATACCCTACTCTAATGTAACCTCTTTTTTCAACATCAAATAATATAGCAGGATTATGACAGGCTTTTTGGACTAATTTTTCTAAGGAAATTTTGCCTCTTTTAGAAGCGGTTAGCAAAGCCAAAAGTGCATGTTGCACCAGAGGGCCACCCGATGGAGCTGATGCGTATTTATTGTTCTTTTCCTCTAGGGTATGTGGTGCGTGGTCTGTCGCTAAAACATCTATTCTATCATCATTCAAAGCAGTCCAAAGAGCATCTTGATCTTCTTGATGTTTTACTGCAGGATTCCATTTTATTCGAGTCCCATGAGTTTTATAATCTGCAGAAGAAAACCATAGGTGATGCACACAAACCTCAGCGGTTATTTTCTTCTCACTTAACGGAATATCGTTTCTAAACAAACCCGTTTCAATAGCGGTGGACAGATGAAATATATGTAAACGTGCACCCGTTTCTTTGGCTAGAGAAACCGCTCTTGAAGAAGATAAGTAACAAGCTTCGTGGCTTCTTATTTCTGGATGCGCTTCTATTGGAATATCTTCACCATACTTTTCTTGGTGAGCAGCAAAATTAGCTTTAACCGTAGGTTCATCTTCACAGTGTACTGAAATAAGGAGGTCCGTATTTGAAAAGATTTCTCGTAAAACTGCTTGATCGTCGACCAACATATTCCCTGTAGAAGACCCTAAGAATAGCTTCAGTCCAGCTACTTTTGTTTTATCCAATTTTCGAATTTCATCAATATTATCATTGGTTCCTCCAAACATAAAAGAGTAATTCGCAAGGGAGGT
Organism: Flavobacteriaceae bacterium; assembly: GCA_018608425.1. Taxonomy (GTDB): domain Bacteria; phylum Bacteroidota; class Bacteroidia; order Flavobacteriales; family Flavobacteriaceae; genus Arcticimaribacter. Next base: position 9,352 of record JABAZL010000054.1, on the reverse strand, counting down.
TTCCGCAGCTCGCTCAAACTTGTTTTCCAATGCTTGTATATCGGTAGTTTGTGGGTTGGTATTGGGCATTTCAATAAAAGAAGTAATCCCTCCGGCAACTGCAGCTCGTGACTCGGAAGCTATCGTCGCTTTGTGAGTTAGGCCTGGTTCTCTAAAATGTACTTGATCATCGATCAAACCGGGTATAAGATGTTTACCACGTGCATCAATTATTTGATCCGCTTTGTGATCGAGGTTAAATCCGATTTCTTGGATGAATTGATCAACAATAAAAACATCTTGTATCTCTTGATAACCTTCGTTAATGAGGGTTGCGTTTTTTATTAAAATTGTGCTCATTGTTTACGCTTAAATAGTGATTGTATACGGAGAAAAACGACACCATAAATGGCTTCCCAAATTATGGATCCATTCATTTTAGATTGCCCTTTTGCCCGGTTTAAAAAAATAATAGAGTATTCTTTTAGCTTGAAGCCTTTTTTCCAAGCTTTATATTTTAATTCGATTTGAAAAGCATACCCAACAAATTTAACAGCATCCAAATCAATAGCTCGCAAAACCTCAGCCTTGTATCCAACAAAACCAGCTGTCGCGTCCTTGACCGGTAGACTGGTAAAAAACTTAACATAGTAAGAAGCTGCCAAAGAAAGTAAAATCCTACCTAGAGGCCAATTAACTACATTAATCCCATCGACATAACGAGAACCTATAACTACGTCTGCATCAGCGAGGAGGTGAAGTTCCATCTTAGGAACATCTTGTGGATTGTGTGAAAAGTCCGCATCCATTTCAAAAATAAATTTGTAATCAGCAGCCAAAGCCCATCGGAAAGCATGCAAATATGCACGGCCTAAGCCTTCTTTTTTGGGGCGTGTTTCTAAAAAAAGTCTGTTTGGAAATTGTTCAAAAAGATTTGCAACTAAGTTACCTGTTCCATCTGGTGATGAATCGTCCACTACAAGAACGTGATAATCTTCATTAATCAACAGTGTCTCACAGATAATAGCTTCTATATTATCTGCCTCATTATAGGTCGGAATTACGATGAGTGTGTTTTTCATTTGAAAGGTTAAAAGTAATAAATTAAAGGGGATCGACTCTAAAATTTAAGAATCCATTTGTAATTGAATTCTTAATGAAAACTATTATTTTTAACCCATGGAAGATTGGATTTCAAGAACGGAACTGCAGCGCGATTGGATCAGTCTCGTTTTCTTATTCAATTTTATCCTTTTGGCAGTGCTTAGAGGTACACACACAAGACAATTCAAAACCTTTATTCGCTTTATTGACCCAAAGCTATACTTTAAGATTTACAGGAAAGATAACTTTCTGTTACAAAGTTTCACCGCTCTTGGAACTCTTTTTTTACTCATCAACCTTTGTCTTGGAGTTTTCTACTGCCTTACACTTTTTGAATTTGGTTCAAACTCTTTTTCGTTTTTCATTACGCTACTAACAGAAATAGTTGGGCTGATTTTTCTTCGATTTGTATCTTTAAAGATATGCTGTAAATTACTTGGAATAGAGGGGTTTTCAGAAATATTCCTCTTCAAAGCCCTGACTTATCAAATTCAGATCTCAATACTTTCATTCTTTTTATTTCTTTTTTACGAGTTCAGCTATCCTAGTCAAGAATTCTTAATACTAATTCTCATACTCATTGCTGGGCTGTATCTTTTATCGCAATTCTCTTTATATAGAGAATATTGGGGAGTGTTTAAATACAATTTATTGTATTTAATTCTATACCTTTGCACTTTCAAATTAGCTCCATGGATATTACTTTACAGTATACTTAAGTAGAGCGTTGATAAAAGTAATTTATGAAAGTAAAAACGATACTGGTTTCCCAGCCTGAGCCTGCAAACGAGAACTCACCATATACTCGTTTAAAAGAAAAGCATAATGTCAAAATCGACTTTAGGCCTTTTATTCACGTAGAAGGGGTTGATGCTAAAGACGTGAGACGTCAGAAAATTGATTTTGCTGATTACACCTGTGTCATATTGACAAGCAGAAATTCTGTAGATCATTTTTTTAGATTAGCTGAGGAAATGCGTTTCAAAGTTTCTGATGCAACTAAATACTTCTGTAAATCTGAGGCAGTCGCTTTTTATTTACAAAAGTATGTTGTCTACAGAAAAAGAAAAATCTATGTAGGTCAAAAAAGCTTGAATGACTTAGAAACAGTGTTCAAAAAATTTAGTGATGAGAAGTTCTTATTGCCATCTTCAGATATCTTAAAGCCCACTACACCTGACTTTCTTGATAGTTTAGGTATTGATTGGACACGAGCTCAACTATACAAAACAGTTGTAAGTGACTTATCTGATTTACGAGATGTTTCTTACGACGTTTTAGTGTTTTTTAGTCCTTCTGGGATTGAATCTTTATTACATAATTTCCCAGATTTTAAACAAAACAATACAAGGATCGCAGTTTACGGGAATACCACTGTAAAAGCAGCAGATGAAGCCAAGCTAAGAATCGACATCAAAGCACCATCTGATGAAACTCCTTCGATGACAATGGCTATCGAAAAGTATATAGCAGCAAATCCAAAGTAAATTTATTTCTTCAGAAAGGAAAACATCAAGTACCCCCATGCTGAAATCAATAGAAGACCGCCAATAGGTGTAATGGGTCCTAGATATTTAACAGGCCAGCCATGAAACTCTTTTGTTGCTAAAAGAAAAATACTGCCGCTGAAAAGTAAAACTCCAGCCAGAATTAATTTTACAAAAGTAGATTTCACATTAGTATCAAGGGCAGATAAATTATTGATCAGCAATATTGCAAAACTGTGATAAATTAAATAACGAACTCCAACTTCAAAACTACTCAGTGCATCTTGACTTAAGCGGGTTTTAAGAAAATGACTTCCTAAGGCTCCTAAGCTAACTGCCAACATGAGTAATCCACTTGCTATTGCACTCGTTATTCGTGTCTGAAATTCCATCCTATATTTTTCATAAAGATAGTCGCACAAAAACGTTTCGCCTAGCTCGTTTATTTAAATCAATAAAATATTCAAAATAGATTAATTTATTAAATCAAAATGATACTTTTGATGAAAAAATTAAATGAAAATAACAAATCAAGAAGTAAAAGTTGATGGAATTGATAAAATTCTATTGAATGGCTTAATTCAAAATGCACGTGTTTCTATTGTCGAATTATCGAAGAAAGCTGGTATTTCTGGTGCAGCAGTACATCAACGACTAAAAAAACTAGAAAACTCCTCTCTAATAAGTGGGTCTCAAATCAATATAAACCCAAAAATACTGGGGTATAATACACTTGCATTTATTGGTGTTTTTTTGGATAAAGCGGTGAGTAATCCGGAGGCTGTAGCACAACTTAAAAAAATTCCAGAGGTAACCGAATGTCATTACACAACTGGAAACTGGAGTATACTCATTAAGATTTTGTGTAAAGACAACGAGCATTTGATGAACCTACTCAACACAAAAATTCAAACGATTAGTGGTGTTTCAAGAACAGAAACCTTCATTTCTTTAAACCAACAGATTAATAGACAAATTGCGCTATAACTAGTCGCGACTATTGCCCATAACACGGAATAAAAGATACATTAGAGTCGCTAATGAAGCTAAAGCAGCCACTACATAGGTCCGTGCTGCCCATTTGAGGGCATCGGTTGCGCCTTCAAGTTCTTGCTGACTTACCATATTTTTTCGCTTCAACCAATCCAGTGCTCGGTTACTAGCATCGTATTCAACCGGAAGGGTGATAAAACTGAATAAGGTACCGAGTCCGAATAGTCCAACCCCAATCAAAGCAATGGTTTGCCCAAAGGCTAGGGTTTGAGATGCAATCAACCCGCCAAAAATAATGTACATCGAAAAATTAGAGGCAACACTAACCATGGGCACCAACGTGGATCGTAACTGCAACCACTCATAACCTGTTGCGTGCTGAACCGCATGTCCGCATTCGTGAGCTGCTACTGCAGCGGCAGAGGCATTTTGCTGCATATAAACTCCTTCACTGAGGTTGACCGTTTTGGATCTTGGATCGTAATGATCTGTAAGCATCCCAGGTGTGGAAACAACTTTAACATCTCGAATTCCATGATCCGATAACATTTGTTTTGCAATTTCTTTCCCAGTCAGACCGTTCCTGAGGGTGATTTTAGAATAGTGTTTGAATTTTTTTTTAAGCGTATTACCTACCCACCAACTAGCGGCAGCAATTACAATAATTAAAACAAGATAAGAACCCATAGTATTTTATTTCTTTGATGGTTAAAATTTAATCTTTGTTTTTATTCATTAAAATAAGAATTAAAATCATGAGTTGCAAAAGTCCCGTAACCGTATTTGCGATCATAATAGACATACTATCGATTAAATAACCATATACTCCCCAAAGAAAAACTCCTAGGAGTAATACGAGATACATAGACACAGAAACTCCCTTAGAAGATTTTGATTTCCAAACTTTAACTACCTGTGGTACAAAAGCAGACGTTGTTAAAAGTGCTGCAACAAAACCAATAATTTCAACATCCATTAGCCTACAATATTAATTATTTTACCAGGAACAACGATTACCTTTTTAGGAGTTCTTCCCTGTAATTGTTGTTGTGTTCGATCGTCATTCATTATTATTTCTTCAATTTCTTTAGCTTGTAATTCCAAAGAAAGTTCGATTGTAAAACGCATTTTTCCATTAAAAGAAACGGGGTAGTTTTTAGAAGATTCTACTAGATAAGAAGGCTCATGAATTGGAAAAGCTGCCTTACTAACACTAGAATTATGACCTAAGAGTTCCCATAACTCTTCAGCGGTGTGTGATGCAAAAGGCGCCAGTAAAACTGCCAGTGGTTCTAACACCTCTCTTTCATTACACTTTTGAGCAGTCAATTCATTTACGCAAATCATAAAAGAACTGATGCAGGTATTGAATGAAAAATTCTCGATATCCTCAGTAACTTTTTTAATGGTTTGATGTAAACTTTTTAAAGACTCTTTAGATGCTTTTTCATCACGAATCGAAAAAGTTTCCTTGGGGTGATACAACCTCCACAACTTCTTTAAAAAAGAATATACGCCTGAAATACCTGCTGTATTCCATGGTTTTGCTTGCTCTAAAGGACCTAGAAACATTTCATACATTCGTAATGTATCTGCGCCATATTGCTCACAAATAAGGTCTGGATTTACTACATTGTATTTGGACTTAGACATTTTCTCTACCTCACGTCCAACAACATAAACTCCATCTTCTAGAATAAAAGTGGCCTCTTTGAATTGTGATTGCCAGTTTTTCAATCCTTCGGTATCCAATTCATTTGACGAATTGACGAGACTTACATCTACACGAATCGCATCAACCTCAAATTCTTCAATACGATTTTTTGATATATACTCTTCAGTTCCCTTTTTACGATAAACAAAAGCAGAAGATCCGAGAATCATTCCCTGATTGATTAGCTTTTTAGCATATTCCTCTACTGGAAGTAAATTCAAATCAAAAAGAAATTTTTGCCAGAAACGAGAGTACAATAAATGTCCTGTTGCGTGCTCACTTCCACCAAGATACAGATCAACTTCTTGCCAATAATCAACAGCTTCTTTACTCACAAAAGCTTCCGAGTTATCAGCATCCATATAGCGATTGAAATACCAAGAACTTCCTGCCCACCCGGGCATTGTATTCAATTCTAAAGGAAAAACAGTAGTTTCGTTAATCTCGGAATTGGAGACAACTTTTTCGTTCTCTGTATCCCACGCCCAAATTGTAGCATTTCCTAGGGGTGGTGCTCCTTCTGGAGTAGGCAAATATTGTTCTACTTCTGGTAAAACTAACGGAAGGTTTTCAGGTTTCAAGCATACAGGAAGGCCATTTTTATAGTAAACCGGAATGGGTTCTCCCCAATAGCGTTGTCTACTAAAAATAGCATCTCTTAACCTGTAGTTTATAGTACCTTCTCCTGAACCATCTTTTTCTAAACGCTCTATGACAGTGGCCATTGCTTCTTTATAAGCTAAACCATTTAAAAAATCAGAATCGGTTATTTGAGTTTTTCCTTTTTCAGTAAAAGCCTCTTTTGAAATATCAGCTCCTTCAAAAATATTACGGATCGCTATATCAAAATGTTTTGCGAAATCATAATCTCTTTGGTCCCCACATGGAACTGCCATTACAGCACCTGTACCATATCCAGCAAGCACATAATCTCCAATCCAAATTGGGACAGGTTCTTGAGTAAGGGGGTGAAGTGCATAGGCCCCTGTAAACACACCACTGATGGTTTTTACATCTGCCATTCGATCACGTTCAGATCGCTGAGCACTAGCTTCAACATAGGCAGCAACCGCTTCTTTTTGCTCGTCTGTGGTAATTATCTGAACCAAGTCGTGCTCGGGTGCTAGGGTCATAAAGGTTACGCCAAACAGAGTATCTGGTCGTGTTGTAAAAACCTCAATTGTTCCTTGGTGGTTCTGAATTTCAAAACGCACATTTGCGCCAATCGATTTTCCAATCCAATTGCGCTGCATTTCCTTTAAAGAATCTGGCCAATCTATTGTGTTTAGCCCCTGAAGTAATCGTTCGGCATAAGCACCGATTCGCATACTCCATTGCTTCATTTTCTTTTTTGTAACCGGAAAACCTCCTCGTTCCGAAACGCCATTGATTATCTCGTCATTGGCAAGAACAGTTCCAAGTTCAGGACACCAGTTTACTTCGGTCTCAGACAAATAAGCCAAGCGATACATTAGTAAAACTTCTTGTTGCTCTTTTGTTGAATAAGAAGACCAATCGGTTGCAGTAAAGATTGTGGTGTTTTCATCACAAACAGCTTCTATGTCTTGGTTTCCTTTTTGCTCAAAATGCGTTATTAACTCCTTAATTGGTTGTGCAGCATTCGCTTTTTTACAGTAATATGAATCAAAAAGCAATAGAAAAATCCATTGTGTCCATTTGTAGTAATCTGCCTGAGAGGTTCTAACTTCACGACTCCAATCGAAAGAAAAGCCCATGCGGTCGAGTTGCTCACGATAGCGACTGATATTGGCTTGTGTTGTTATGTTGGGATGTTGTCCCGTTTGGATCGCATATTGTTCAGCTGGCAAACCAAAGGAATCATATCCTTGTGGGTGAAGTACATTAAACCCTTTGTGGCGTTTGTACCTCGCATAGATATCACTGGCTATATAACCTAAAGGATGGCCTACATGTAAACCTGCCCCAGAAGGGTAAGGAAACATATCCAAAACATAATATTTTGGAAGTGTGCTTTTGTTTTCAGCTTTAAACGTTTGATTTTTGGCCCAATAGTCTTGCCACTTTTTCTCGATTTCAAGGAAATTATACCCCACAGTAATTCAATTTATTAGATGCACAAAAATAGGGCTAAAGCGGGAAAGGAAAAAGTTTATCGGCACCAAGAATACAAATTGATTTGTCTTTAGTATTTTTACAGTATCAATTCAATAGCTGTGCGAAAGAATTCTCAAGACAACTACCAAAAAAGGCGTTTGTTATCTACCTACTTTTCAGTAGTAGTGAGCATCTCTCTTGTCCTGTTTCTAGTGGGTTTACTTGGCCTGCTCTTGTTGAATTCAAAGAAAGTTGCAGACCACTTTAAGGAACAAATCGCTTTCACCATTTACATCAACGATACGGCCAAGCCGATTGAGGTTAAACAACTCCAAAAAAGCCTTGCCCTTCGACAAGAAACCAAAACCAGTCGTTTTGTATCTAAAGAAGAGGCTGCAGAAATTCATGCAAAAGAAATTGGAGAAGATTTCATGGAGTTTTTAGGATACAATCCTTTGTTGAGCTCTATTGATGTGTATTTCAATGCTGCCTACGTGTCTCCTGCATTTTTGAGCCAGCTTCAGAACGATTTTGAAAATAAAGCTTACATCAGTGAAGTTCTTTACGACCAGCCTTTGGTTGAAATATTGGATGAGAATATTAAGAAAATAACTGAGTGGATTTTAATTTTGAGTGGCGTGTTTATTCTTGTTGCTATTTTACTAATCAACAGTTCCATTCGCCTTTCCATCTACTCCAAAAGGATGATCATTAAAACCATGCAATTGGTAGGAGCTACTAAAAGTTTTATTCGAAGACCATTTATCTGGAAACATCTACAACTGGGTATATATGGTTCTACAATAGCTCTGGCTGCTCTGGCTGGCGTGCTTTACGAACTCAATGAACGTTTCCCAGAACTCAATCTAATCGCTAACCCTATTGAGCCTGCAGTTATTTTCTCTAGCATTTTAGCGATGGGAATATTAATCACAGGTTTGAGCACATTTTTCGCTACCCAACGTTTCCTCAATCTAACAACCGAAGCCGTTCAATAAATTGCCATGAAAAAAACCGAATCCACAAAAAAACAATTCATATTTGGTAAGCGTAATTACCAATTCCTTTTCCTTTCTCTTATAGTAATCAGCTCGGGGTTTTTCCTAATGGCTGGTGGAGGAAGTCCAGATCCAAATGTATTCAACCCTGAAATTTTTAGTTTTAGACGAATTCGATTAGCTCCAACATTAGTTTTATTGGGCTTTGGAATTGCAGTCTACTCAATCCTGACTTCTCCAAAAAAATAATTTAATGGATATACTTACAGCTATTTTGCTGGGCATCATTCAAGGGCTTACCGAATTTTTACCGATATCTTCAAGTGGACATTTAGAAATTGCCAAAACTATTTTGGGCGACAAGTCATTACCCAAAGAAAGTTTACTGATGACTCTTGTGCTACACGGGGCAACAGCATTGAGCACAATAGTAGTTTTTAGAAATGATATTAAAGAAATTCTACAAGGCCTGTTTCAATTCAAACAAAATGACGCTTTTTACTTTTCTGCAAAAATCATACTCTCCATGATTCCTGCAGTTTTTGTGGGTCTTTTTTTTGAAGATCTTATCACACAATTATTCCATCAAAACATACTTTTAGTCGGTGGTATGTTATGGATTACGGCAGCCTTACTATACTTCGCAAATCGTGCTAAAGTAACAGAGAAGGATTTGAATTTTAAAAATGCTCTTGGCATTGGCATCATTCAAGCCATTGCCATTCTACCTGGAATATCGAGAAGTGGAGCTACAATAGCCTTGGGTGTTATTCTCGGCATTGACAAAAGCAAAGCTGCTCGTTTTTCTTTCCTTATGGTCATTCCATTGATTTTTGGAAGCATGGCAAAAAGTATCCTAGAAATAGATTCTCAAATATCTGAAATCAATATAATAACCCTCAGTATTGGTTTTATTGCAGCTTTCCTAACTGGAATAGTAGCTTGCAAATGGATGATTGAATGGGTGAAAAATTCGAAACTCTGGTACTTTAGTTTGTATT
>JABAZL010000171.1 GCA_018608425.1 Flavobacteriaceae bacterium | reverse complement strand
GATCTCCTAATTCAATTCTTGAAGCAGAATGGTGCAAGCCTTCGCTAAAAAGTTCAGATGGGTTTGGGATTCGAGAAGTAAGAGAATAATTAAAAAAAAGTTTATGCTTCTCGTCCAGATTATGAACAATCCCAAAAGTACCTGAGCCGTTTTGAAAATTCAATTTTGGGTTGGTTAAAATCTGATTTCCGAATTCCTCAACAACCAATTCAGCAAAAAGTTGATCGTAATTTCTAGACTCCCAAAAGGAAGTTCGATAATACTTAAAAACATCCATTTGCGTATAATCGAATCGTGCGCCAATTTCAAAAAGCCATTGATCACTAGATCGATAATCTCCAATAAGATAGGCTCCAAAATCGTATTTGTCATAATCCGGAATCAACCTTCGTACACCAGTATTTGGTGCAATATTGTTTTGATAACTTCCCATAACTCCTATTTTGAGGTTTGATTTATCTGTCGCATTTGTATCCAAATCAAGCCTTAAAGTGTGGGTATACAATTCTAAATCCAACGAAGCATCTCCTTTATCTGACCCTCTTCGAATATCAAATTCAAGGCGTTTGTTTTTCTGATAATCATACTGAAAACTCAACTTACCAAGTTCGCCTATTCGCTTATATGCTTTTATACGTGCCAAATGGTGAGCTACTTCTTGCTTAGGAGCAATAATATCATAGGTGAATTCATTTATGACTAATGGTCTATCACTTTCAATAGCTCGGAATAAATCTTGAGCACTTCCTACATGAGAAGCTTTCAAAATTCCTATTTCATTTTTGAAAAAAGAATAGAATGCTTCAAAGCCATAGTCGAAACTATTGAATCCGACTTTCAAAAAAGCATTCCCTTGATTTACTCCAGTGTTACTTAAGCTATAATCTGCTGTTTCAAAATCTCCGAAACGCTTCAGACTCCCTTGCAAAGTTCCATACCAGCCACTTTCATAACTTTTAGTAAGTTCGGTAGTCATGAATGTGCCCTTACCATTTGAAGCGCCACCAAACTGAGTGGTACCATAGAGACTATCCTTAAAAGGAACTTTTGCAGTTTCAGCAATAATAACCCCTCCAATACCATCACCACTATACTGAAGAGCACCAGCTCCTTTTATCAGTGTTAGCTTGTTGACTGCATTGACATCAATATTGGGAGCATGTTCAGCACCCCATTCTTGATCTTCCATCCGCACTCCATTGTTTATGATAACAACGCGACTGCTGTGGAGTCCATTAATCATTGGCTTTATAACCGTATTCCCTGTATTCAATGAAGAAACCCCGCTTAAACTAGCCAGTGCATCACCAAGTGATCTGCTACCAAAACGTTCTATTTCCTCTTTTGTGAGAATATTTTCCTTGAGGGTTTTGGATTGGCTACTGATGATTCTTCCGTCTATGCTGATTTCATTAAGCACTTCTATATGATGTTCTAGTTCAAAAGACTTAAACGTATCTCCAGAGAGTGTAACGCTGAAACCTTTAGTCAAACAATACGGATGAGATACTTGAATAGAATAGGTCTCATTACATAGGTTTGAAATTATAAACTTTCCCTCAAAGTCAGTAACAACAAAGCGCTCAGAACCGGCAACAATAAGAGTTGCTCCTTCAAGTACAGATCCGTCATGAAGGTCGGTGAGTACACCCGAAAGCGTATAGTCACAACTTTGTGATAATGAAAGGAAACTGCTGAATAGCAGAATCACTAGGAAATAAATTCGCATAGATTGGCTGAATTAACATAAAAAATAGTTTATTATTTTTATGCTAGAGCCGGGGGGCCGCGAAGTTTAATATTGGTTGTGGTAAACGAATGAAACAACAAAGAAGTAAAATTCTCTTGAGTTGTTTCTGAAATCAAAAGAACTTCAAAGGACTTATGCTGAGCTAAATTATAATTTAAAGGTGTGAAATGAAAAGAACAGATTTCACAATCAACAATGGATTTATGGACATGAACCTGCTGCTCGGAACACACAACATGTTCGTGGTCCTCAAAAACCGATACAAATTGAAAAACAGTAGGCAACAACAAAAACATCAAAAGCAATGATGCAATTATGTTTTTACCAAACTGATTTTTAGTGTCCATTGTATTATTAAAATTGATGACAAATCTATAAAACCCTTCGGTCTAAAACTAACTAAACTAATATATTTAAGGGATTCGGTTTGATTTCTTACTTAAAAGAGAGTTCTAAAGCTTATCCTTGATGAAAATAAACATATACTCAGAATACGTGATTTAGTTTTTTTAAATACTATCAAAAAAACACCATCGTCATACTCGACATTCGTTTGAGCCTATCGTGGGAATAGAAATGGGTTGATATAAATTGGTTTTTAGGCATAAAAAAAGCCCGACCAAATGGTCGGGCTTCTTACACTATACTTTATACGAATTAGTCTTCTAGACTAACGTTGATAGCGCTAAGACCTTTTGGAGTTTCCTCTACGTCATAGCTAACTTTGTCTCCTTCAGTAATTTCGTCTTGGGTATTGTTTACGTGTACAAAAATATCTTCTCCACTTTCGTTAGTGATGAATCCAAATCCTTTTGCGTTGTTAAAGAACTTTACAGTTCCGTTGTGATTACTCATAATTATATTTTTTAATTGACTGCAAATGTAGGGATTAAATCAATGTAAAACCATTATACTGTTAATAAAGTTCTTTTTTTTGACCTGTTTCGTGTTTTTATTAACGTTGACCTCTGGCATTCATGGGCTTGAAAGGTGTTTTGGGATGTTAAAAAGAATTGAAAATAATTTGTATTTTATCCTAAAAAAAGTGCTAATAAGAAGTTAATTTCCTTTTAATCAACTGAAAGCCACTTTAAAAACAACAACAATATTTTCTTTTACATTTGAATTTCTACTTCATTTTATCTGTTTTTAGCAGAAAGACCCTAGGTTTCAAAAATTGTCTTAATTTTAAAGCATGATAATCAAGACTATTTCTTTCCGTCTTTTCCAAAATATCAAAAACCGAGACTCTTACATCTTGGCATAATACTTCTGTTTGCTCTTTCGAAAAGAGCCCTTTTTCAATTTTCAAATAACGAATATCCAATTGGTATGGACTTACCCTATATAGAACCCTATAAAATAAAAACAGTAGAATCGATTCAATTATCGACTCCCGAACAACGAAAAAAATGGATCGAAGAAGCATCCTATAACCTCTTCAAGTTAAACAGTGATCAAGTCATTATTGACTTGATAACCGACTCGGGTACAGGTTCAATGTCAGACAAGCAATGGTCCGAAGTAATGCTGGGTGATGAAAGTTATGCTGGATCGCGCTCGTTCTTAAAATTAGAAAAAACGGTGAAAGACCTTACCGGTTTTACTCACTTTATTCCAACTCATCAAGGAAGAGCCGCAGAAAATGTTTTGTTTTCAGCTTTAGTAAAAGAAGGTGATTTTATTCCTGGGAATGCTCATTTTGATACTACTAAAGGACACATCGAATACCGAAAAGCATCAGCAGTAGACTGCACCATTGACGAAGCATTTGACATTGCAATCGATCATCCCTTTAAAGGAAATATTGATTTGCAAAAGCTCGAAGCAATTCTACAAAAATATCCTAAAGGAAAAATCCCTTTTGTGTTGATGACCATCACGTGCAACTCGGCCGGTGGACAACCCGTTTCAATTGAAAATATGCGAGCGGTTCGTGCCTTATGCAATCAATACGAAATTGGTTTTTACATTGATGCTGCGCGTTTTGCAGAAAATGCCTATTTCATCAAAACACGAGAAGAAGAATTTGCTGAATACAGCATCAAGGAGATTGTAAAAGAAATATTCTCTTTGGCAGACGGAATGACCATGAGCGCAAAAAAAGATGGGCTTGTCAATATGGGGGGATTCATTGCGCTAAACGACCCAAAGGTTTATGAAAGCTGTTCTACTTTTGCTATCATGTACGAAGGCTTTGTTACCTATGGCGGAATGTCGGGCCGGGATATGGGCGCTTTGGCTCAAGGGTTACTCGAAGGAGTAGAATTCGATTATCTAGAAAGCCGAATTCAGCAAACTGCCTATTTAGGCAAACGTCTCGATGCCTTTGATATTCCTGTTCTAAAACCATTTGGCGGACATGCTGTATATATTGATGCAGCAAAATTTGTCCCCGAGATTCCCAAAGAAGAATATCAAGCACAATCTTTGGCTATTGAATTATATATTGTTGCTGGAATTCGAGGAGTAGAAATCGGAGCTTTATTAGCCGATCGAGATCCCGTGACCAGAGAAAATCGTTTTCCGAAATTAGAAATGGTTCGCCTTGCGATCCCGAGAAGAACCTATACGCTTTCCCATATGGAATATGTTGCTGTGGCAATTAAAAAAGTATTCGATACCCGTAAGGAAGCCAAAAGGGGTTATTCCATCAAATGGGAAGCGCCCATCATGCGACATTTTACAGTGCAACTAGAAAAAAACTAACTTTAACGAAGCATTTCTCCATTAAAGCACGCTTGCATTTTTTTTACACCCACAAACTGGTATTCTCATTCGAAAGATTTTTGCTTTAGTCGCACGCAACTTCAAATTGAGTCCAGTTTTTGTTGAGTGTGTCTTCATTAGGGAAATAGAAGCATTTCGTGCTGCCATCAGGAAATTGAATTCGTTTGATAAAGCCCGAGGGTACATGTGCTCCTGTGGGCAAAACGCGATGGTTTGACTGAAATAGCACGTCTACTTCTACACTCATATCACCAAACGCTTCAGCCCAATCTCGTACTTGCTGTTCGAGCTGGGCCCACTCTTTTCGGTTTAACCTTTGGTGTTGAAGTGTGCAGTTCAAAAAAGAAAAGGTTGCTTTTAAATTGTCTTCAGAATCAGAAAAAGCAGCGGCAGGTGCCAAGTGTCCTTTGTCCCAAATATTGTTTTTATAATCTGCATTATTTGAAGTCCAAACCTGCGCGTCTTTCCGAAAATTATATCCTTTTCGATCTACATTCTTTGGAACATTTCGAACGCAATAGGTAATCCAATTGGGCTGCTCGTATAATTCGTTATAAGAAACCGTAAAAATCTTCCCCTGAATAATTAGGGCCTCGTTCCGCTCTTGAGCGAAAGTAAGGAAGGAAAGTAAAACAAGAAAAAAGAAGGGCTTTTTGATACGGGTACATTTAGTTCAATCAAGATAACCAATTTCCAGAGAACATGTATTGTATTCTGATATCTGGATCAAAAAACTAAAACAAACCTCCAGAACTTCCTCCGTCAACTTTAATTGCAGTCCCGTTTGTAGCGGAGGAACGCGGACTTGCTATATACGCAATCGTATCGGCAACTTCTTCTACTTTTGCAAACCGCTGCAACAAAGAGCTTGTCCGTACTTCTGTAAAAAAAGCGTTTTCTATTTCATCTTTTGTCTTCTGCTCTTTTTGTGCAGCATCTTCTAAAAACTGTTCTGCTCCTTCGGATAAAGTAGATCCTGGGATTAC
>JABAZL010000012.1 GCA_018608425.1 Flavobacteriaceae bacterium | reverse complement strand
CACGACTTAGTTTAGAATTGGTATGCGCATAATCCCAAAAGTATTTAAAGACGTCCTTCTGCACAGTTTGCATGAGTTCTGTATCTGTAACTGGATCCATTGAGATTGGATCATTATCAGGTGTAGAATCAAGCTGCATACCATCCGAAGAGCATGAAATGAAAAGAAGTATAGAATATAATGAAATGATTTTCATAGGACTTAAACGATTTTGAATGGGTCTTTCAAATATAAAAAAAACCTCCATACGTTTTGTATGGAGGTTTTTATTCAAAATATGATTATACGTAAATGTACAGTTTATTTCAAAATGGCATCAACTAAATAAGAACCTACTTCAGCAGTTCCATAAGCTTTTCCACCATCTGCAAGGTCTTCTGTTACATAACCTTCTTTGAGAGCTTGCTCAACAACTTTACGAATTAATGCGCCTTCTTCATGAAGGTCAAAACTCATTTCAAACATCATAGCAGCCGAAAGAACAGTTGCTAAAGGGTTCGCAATGTTTAGCCCTGTTGCTTGTGGGTAAGAACCATGAATGGGCTCGTATAAGGCATTTTCTTCACCAACAGAAGCCGAAGGCATAAGCCCCATCGATCCAGAGATTACAGACGCTTCATCGGTTAAAATATCTCCAAATAAGTTTTCTGTAATTAGCACATCATAACTATTTGGCCATTGTACTAATCGCATGGCAACTGCATCAACGAACTCATAGGCAACTTCTACTTCTGGATAGTCTTTTTCCATTGCTTGAACGGTTTCTCTCCACAGGCGTGAGCTTTCGAGAACGTTGGCTTTGTCTACACAACACAGTCTCTTGGAACGTGTCATTGCCAGTTCAAATCCTTTCTTCGCAATACGTACCACCTCAGCTCGGGTATAGGTACAGGTATCGAAAGCAGTATTACCATCATCCTTACGACCGCGTTCTCCAAAATAGATTCCACCAGTAAGCTCGCGTAAAAAAACCAAATCTGTTCCCTCAATTCGTTCTTTCTTTAAAGGCGATTTGTCTAAAAGCGATGGGAAGGTAAAGGTTGGTCGCACATTAGCAAACAAACCAAGTTTTTGACGCATTTTAAGCAGCCCTTGTTCTGGACGTACTTTTGCTGATGGGTCATTATCAAAACGTGGATGCCCAATGGCGCCAAATAAAATGGCGTCAGCATCCAAGCAAACCTGATGTGTTTCATCGGGATAAGGTTCTCCAACTGCATCAATTGCTGCAGCTCCTGTAAGGGCCGAGGTCCAATTAATTTCGTGATTGAATTTTTGAGCGATTGCGTCCGATACTTTTACCGCTTGGTCAATGACTTCGGGTCCAATTCCATCTCCAGCTAAAAGGGCAATGTTTAATTTCATATGTTTTATCTATAGCGTTACTGTTGTGTTTGAATAATATTAAGCATTTTCTCCGTGGCTTTGATTGCTGATACTGTTTGATCAGAATCCAACCCTCGCGTTACAAATTCTGTAGAATCTTGCTTCCAGGTAATTGTAGTTTCACATAATGCAGCTGAAGTACTTCCTGGGGGAATATGCACAGCATAATCGATTAATTTTGGAAGCTCTACTGTTTTGGTGTTGTATATTTTTCGAATGGCATTGATGAATGCGTCGTATTGTCCATCGCCACAGGCATTTTCTTCAAAGGTTTCGCCATCAATTTCTACTGCAACAGTAGTCGAAGGTTGCAATCCTTTGGAGTGTGTTAATACGTAGGATTTGACAAATACTTTTTGGGTATTGGCTCCACTGTTCATAACATCTGAAATGATGTAGGGTAAGTCTTGCGCGGTTACCTGTTCTTGTTTATCTCCTAATTCAATGATGCGCTGGGTAACTTTCTTAAGTGCATCATCATCTAAACTCAAACCGAGTTCTTGAAGGTTTTTCTGAATGTTTGCCTTACCAGAAGTTTTTCCTAAAGCGTATTTGCGTTTACGCCCAAAACGTTCGGGAAGTAAATCGTTGAAATATAAGTTGTTTTTACTATCGCCATCTGCGTGTATACCCGCAGTTTGTGTAAATACATTGGCACCAACAATAGGTTTATTCGCTGGGATTCTAAAGCCCGTAAAGGTTGCTACCAAAAGACTCACCTTATGCAAAGAGGTTTCATTGATATTAACTTCGATTCCTGGCATAAAATCATTTACTACAGCTACTAAGCTTGCAAGTGGCGTGTTTCCTGCACGTTCACCCATTCCATTTACTGTTAAATGTAAACCCTGAATTCCAGCCTTGATCGCTTCCATTGCATTAGCGACACTCAAATCGTAGTCGTTATGTCCATGAAAGTCAAAATGAAGATCGGGATAGCGTTCAATTATTTCAGATAAAAATGAAAATGTCTCCGATGGGGAGAGTATACCTAAGGTATCTGGTAGTAGTATTCTTCTGATGGGTTGGTTTGCTAAAAAATCTAAAAACGAAAAGACATATTCTTTCGAATTACGCATTCCATTACTCCAATCTTCTAAATAAACGTTGGTTTTAATATTGTTTTTTGTTGCCAGCGCAATACTCTCTTCAATACCTTTGAAATGCTGTTCTGGAGTTTGTTTCAATTGATACTTCAAATGATTCAATGACCCTTTAGTCAATAGATTTTGAACCTTTGCACCTGCATCGATCATCCATTGAATTGAAACTCCCTTGTCTACAAAGGTTAAGATCTCAACACGATCAAGAAGGTTTACTTCCTTAGCCCATGTTGTAATGCTTTTTACTGCTTGAAATTCACCTTCAGACACACGAGCAGAGGCTACTTCAATACGATCTACGTTTAGCTCTCCCAGCAGAAGTTTTGCTAGTGTTAGCTTTTCTGAAGATGAAAATGATACTCCAGATGTTTGTTCACCATCCCGAAGGGTAGTGTCCATTATTTCAATCGTTCTTGGTTTCATGATCCTAGGATGGAATTGAATTATAGAGGAGTGTTTTTTGCAAATTCCCCAATTTGTTCCTTGATGTTCATCAAATAATCAATGTCATCAAAACCGTTGAGCATATTGTCTTTCTTATAGGAATTGATATCAAAAGATTCTGATGTACCCGTAGCTTCAATCGTGATGGTTTGGGTTGGAAGATCAATGATAAGTTGTGTGTTGGTATCCTTTTCTATTGCTGTGTAAATTTCTTCTAAAAACGCTGCAGAAACTTGAACGGGTAATACCCCAACATTAAGACAGTTATTTCTAAAGATATCCGCAAAGAAGCTTGAAACGACACAACGAAAGCCATAGTCGTAAACTGCCCATGCTGCGTGCTCTCTTGACGAACCTGAGCCAAAGTTTTTACCGCCTACTAAAACTTTACCACTATATCGGCTGTCGTTTAATGGAAACTCAGTTTTTAGACTGTTATCTTGGTTGTAACGCCAATCTCTAAAAAGATTGTCGCCAAAACCAACACGTTCGGTCGCTTTCAAAAAACGTGCAGGAATGATTTGATCAGTATCTACATTTTCAATCGGTAACGGAACCGCTGAACTTTTTAAGGTGTTGAATTTATCGTATGCCATTATTTTTCCCAGTTGGGATCTTTATTAAGTTATACTAAGCTTCTTGGATCAGTTACTACGCCCATTACTGCTGCAGCTGCTGCAACCGTTGGACTTGCCAATAAGGTTCTTGAACCTGGACCTTGACGTCCTTCAAAGTTTCTATTTGATGTGCTGACTGCATATTTTCCTGCAGGAATTTTATCATCATTCATGGCTAAACAAGCGGAACAACCCGGCTCGCGCAATTCAAAGCCTGCAGTTTCTAGAATATCTAAGAGACCTTCATCTTTTATTGCGTTGAGTACTTTATGAGACCCAGGAACCAGCCATGCTGTAACATGATCTGCTTTTTTGCGGCCATCAATGATTTCTGTAAAAGCTCTAAAGTCTTCTATACGTCCGTTGGTACAACTTCCTAGAAAAACAAAGTCAATTTTCTTTCCAATCATGGAGTCACCTTCTTTGTAGCCCATATAATCTAGAGACTTCTTGTAGGTAGCAACGCCACCTTCAAGACTATCCGCCATTGGAATACCTCCAGAGATACCCATTCCCATTCCAGGATTGGTTCCGTAGGTAATCATGGGCTCAATCGTGCTACCTTCAAAAGTATATTCTTTGTCAAAACTTGCCCCATCGTCTGTTTTGAGTGTAGACCAATAGTTCATTGCCTTATCCCATGCAGCACCTTTTGGTGTAAACTCCCGATCTTTTATATATTCAAATGTTTTTTCGTCTGGAGCAATTATTCCTCCACGCGCGCCCATTTCAATACTCAGGTTACAAACAGTCATACGACCTTCCATACTGAGTGATTTAAATACATCACCAGCATATTCAACAAAGTATCCTGTTGCACCAGAGGTGCTTAATTGTGCAATGATAAACAAAGCAACATCTTTAGGTGTTACTCCTCTCCCAAGGGTGCCATTAACCGTAATACGCATGGTCTTTGGTTTGGGTTGCATAATACATTGAGTCGAAAGAACCATTTCAACTTCTGAAGTTCCAATTCCAAATGCAATAGCTCCAAATGCACCATGTGTAGAGGTATGTGAATCTCCACATACTATGGTCGCACCAGGTTGTGTAATCCCGTATTCAGGACCAACAACATGAACTATACCGTTTTTTTCATGACCCAATCCCCAATAGGAAATCCCATGAGCTGCTGCGTTTTCTTCAAGAGCTTTTAGTTGATTTGCCGATAATGGATCTTCTACGGGTAGGTGTTGGTTGATGGTTGGTGTATTGTGATCCGCAGTTGCAAAAGTACGCTCAGGGCTCATTACTTCAACGCCTCTGTTTTTTAAGCCTAAAAACGCTACTGGACTTGTTACTTCATGAACCAAATGACGATCTATGAAAAGAACGTCAGGGCCACCTTCAATTTGTTGGACTACGTGCGAATCCCAAACTTTGTCAAATAATGTATTACTCATATAATTTATATAAAATTAAACCAAGCCTATATTGCTTGCTTTGATGATTAATGGGATGTCTTCGTCGCTGATTTCTTTCTTAGAATCTGCTAACTTCAAAAACTCTTGATATACTTTATCTAATTGTAGTTTATCTAATTCATAACCTACATTCTTGGCACGATACGCTAGTGCAGCACGGCCGCTTCGGGCAGTAAGAACAATTGCCGACTCTGTCACACCTACGTCATGTGGATCCATGATTTCATAGGTTTCTCGATTTTTAATAACACCGTCTTGGTGAATTCCAGAACTGTGCGCAAAAGCATTGGCACCGACTACCGCTTTATTGGGTTGTACCATCATACCCATGCTTTCTGAAACCAAAAGGCTTGTTGGGTATAAAAGCTTGGAATTGATATTCGTATCTAAATCTAAATATGGATGCTGACGCATAATCATGACAACTTCTTCTAAGGAAGTGTTTCCTGCCCGCTCACCAATTCCATTTATTGTGCATTCAATTTGACGTGCTCCATTCATTATTC
>JABAZL010000009.1 GCA_018608425.1 Flavobacteriaceae bacterium | reverse complement strand
TTGCGACCAACGAAACAAAGCACGAATGGATGGATGAAGGGTTTACCACTTTTATTTCGACCCTTGCTAAGGACAAAGTGCTAAAAGAAAACAAAGATTTCCCTTTACAAGGATCATATAATGGGTATATAAGATTAGCTACTTCGGGAGGTGAACAAAACCAAAACACAAACGCCAACCGATATCATTTCAACTACGCTTATGAAAGCACGGCATACAATAAAGGGGCTGTGTTTTTGGGTCAATTGGGATATATCATCGGAAACGAGAACCTATACAAAACCCTCCAAGCGTATTATAACGAGTATAAATTCAAACATCCGGTTCCTAATGATATTCGTAGAATCGCTGAACGTGTTTCAGGCATACAATTGCGCTGGTATTTGACCGATTGGACACAAACTACCAATACCATCGATTATGCTATCTCGGATGTTGTAAGTCAAGAAAACACTTCACAAATAAACTTAGAACGCAAGGGTCTTATGCCTATGCCACTCGATGTCTTAGTTCAATATAAAGATGGAGCTCAAGAAATGCATTACATTCCAACTACGCTCATGCGTGGAGAAAAAGAAAACCCTTATTCATTGCCATGGAACATAGAACAAGACTGGTCTTGGGCAAATCCAAAATATAGTTTTTCAATCGCTCGCAAGGCAGAAGATATTGAGATCATTACCATTGATCCATCGTATTATATGGCCGATGTGGATCGTGATAACAACACCTATCAAAATGAGTAAAGTGATTACTCTAAACCGTTTAAAAGGAAAAGAATTAATCGACGCACTGTTTCGTAAAGGAACGGTGCGTCGTTCTAAACACCTACTCCTAAAAGTTCTTGAAGCAAAGGAATCTGAAACGGTTCTTTATGTTGGCGTTTCTGTTCCAAAGCGCAATTTTAAAAGGGCAGTTGACCGTAATAAAATTAAAAGACAACTTCGGATTGCGCTGAAAAATATGGAAGAAAATATTCCTTTTAGTGGAGCTTGTATGTTAATTTATAAAGGGAGAAAACATCCTCTAACCAGCGACCTTGTCGAAGGGGTAAAAGAAATATTTAATCAATCTAGTAACGTAAATTCGGATTAAGTAAGCAATTACCTAATCTTCTAGAATCATTCCGATATGCGGAATACCATCTTCCAAATAAGCTTCTCCTGTTGCTTTAAATTGATGGGTCTCATAAAACTTCTCTAAATGTGCTTGAGCAGAAATCTTAATTCGTGTATTTGCATACTCTTTTTGGGTTGCTTTTATTGCAAAATCAACCAGTTCATGGCCTAGTTTTTGAGCCCGATATGCTGGCGAAACAACAATTCTTCCAATAGAACTATAGTCTGCATAAGAAAGACCTTGATCTAAAATACGTGCATAAGCTACCAAACTTCCTTCTATACTTCCCAATACGTGAATAGACTTTGGATCGTTTCCGTCAATATCTTGATAAACACAATCCTGTTCAACCACAAATACTTCAGATCGTAAAGCATACATATCATGCAATTCGACTGATGTCAATTCGTCAAACGTTTTATAAATAAAATGAATCATTACATACAAGGAATTTTATCAATTCTGTTTTGATGTCTTCCTCCTTCAAAATCAGTGTTGATATAAACCTCAACCATAGCAATTGCCTGGGGTATTGAGATAAAACGTGCCGGGAGGCTCAAAATATTAGCATTGTTATGCTGACGAGCTAAAGCAACGATTTCTTTAGACCAACAAAGTGCTGATCGAATATCTTGGTACTTATTTGCAGTCATTGATGCTCCGTTACCACTTCCACATATAATAATACCTAAACCTGATTTCTTTGAAGAAACATCTTGGGCTACAGGATGAATAAAGTCAGGATAATCTACACTATCTTCACTATCTGTTCCATGATTTAACACTTCATGCCCCTTACTAATAAGGTAAGAAACAATTGCCTCTTTATAGTCTACTCCTGCGTGGTCGTTACCGATTGAAAACTGCATATTTTAATTTTTTTATAAATGTAAACAAACCCCTCCTTCTTGTTTATAAACACATACAATAAATTGAATACTTTGTTAATAAGTTCTAATAGCAAAAGTGATTCAATTCTTTTCTCTTTGCGGTTGTCATATTTTTCCTTTTTACAAAATAAACTTTATATATTTTATGCAATCTACTGTTCAAAACAAGATGGGTTTGTTAACACTAAAAAAAGCTAAATATGTATTTATTTATTATCAATACTAGATATGAACCATTGTTTATATCCTTGTTAATTTTCTTTATACAAGTGTTTTAAATTTAGAAGAGCCTTTTATTAAGTGTTGATAACCTTTTATGTTTATTCATTCCTAAAAATTATAAAGAAAGAAATACCGCTATTAACACGCTATAATAAGCATCATCTTTCTTAAAATTAAATAAAAACAAATTATTAATATTGTTAAGACTGTTCATAATAAAAACTAGAGTTCAAATTTATTAGAGTAATTTTGTTTCTATGTTTAAAAAGAAGAAAAATAACTCTTTAGAACGAAGAGTGACGCAACATTTTCGTGACAATACAGGAAAACAATACAATTATAAAGAAGTCTCTGGAGTACTTAATATAAAAGATACTAAAACACGCGATGAAATTATAAAGATTTTAAATCGTTTAACAACAGAAAAAATACTTTCAAGTCCTTCCAAAGGAAAATATACACTAGTAAAAGCAAGTAAAGATTATTATCAAGGAACTTTAGATGTAACTTCTACAGGTAGAGGATTTGTTATATGTGAAGATTTGGAACATGATATAATGATTCCAAAGAATAATATTAATCGAGCTTTTCAAGGAGATTTAGTTGAAGTATATGTGTACAAACGCAAGCAAAAATCTGGAGCTTTTGAAGGTGAAATAGTAACAATACTCGAAAGAAAGAAAACCCAATTTGTTGGTGTTCTTCAAATAGAAAAAAACTATGCTTTTGTCTTAACACGAGGTCCACGCATGTATACTGACTTTTTTATTGATAAAAAACAGTTGGATGGATATACCAATGGCGACAAAGTATTAGTAGAATATACCGATTGGCCAAAGCGAGCAGACTCACCTTATGGAACGTTAATCGAATCTTTTGGGCCTCCTGGAGAAACGAATACAGAAATGCATGCTATTTTATCTGATTATGGATTACCCTTACATTTTCCTGACGAAGTTGAAGCTGCTGCAAATGCAATAGATCAATCCATTCGTCCAGAAGAAATTAAGAAAAGAAGAGACTTTAGAGATACCCTTACTTTTACAATTGATCCAAAAACAGCAAAAGATTTTGATGATGCATTATCGTTCAAAGTATTAGGTAAAGACCGTTTTGAAATAGGGATTCATATTGCTGATGTATCACACTATGTTCAGCCTAATAGTGTTTTAGATCAAGAGGCATATGACCGCGCTACATCTGTATATTTAGTTGATCGTGTAGTTCCAATGTTACCGGAAGTACTTTCTAATGGTGTTTGTTCTTTACGTCCTCACGAAGAAAAGTATACCTTCTCTGCAGTTTTTACTATGAATTCTAAAGGTGAAGTACTTGAAGAATGGTTTGGAAAAACAGTAATATATTCTGATCATCGCTTTGCTTACGAAGAAGCACAAGAACTAATAGAAACACAAGCCGCTAAAGTTTCCAAGGAAATTTCGCTCACTGGTGCAGCTTATACTGTTTCGAATGATCTTTTAAAAGGTGTACTTACACTGGATGAAATTGCAAAAAAATTGCGCATCAAACGAATGAAGAATGGCGCACTTTCGTTTGATCGCGTTGAGGTTAATTTTATTTTAAAAGAAGACGATACCCCCGAAAGTGTTTATTTTAAAACATCTAAAGACGCTAATAAGTTAGTAGAAGAATTTATGTTACTTGCCAATAAACAAGTGGCTTCTTTTGCAGGGAATAGAAAAACTCCTTTGCCTTTTGTATATCGAATTCACGATGAACCTGATGCGGATAAATTAAACAACCTACAAATGGTTGTTTCTAATTTTGGATATAAATTAGATTTAAAAACAAAAGATGTTAGTAAGTCATTGAATGTTCTTTTATCTGATATTCAAGGAAAACAAGAGCAAAATTTAATTGATACACTTACCATTCGTTGTATGAGTAAGGCAGAGTATAATATTGATAATATTGGTCATTACGGATTAGCATTTAATTTCTACTCACACTTTACCTCTCCTATTCGAAGATACCCAGATGTTATGGTTCATCGCTTATTAGAGCATCATTTAGCGAAGCAAAAAGTAAAAGACCCTGATAGTATTCAAGCAGCTTGTGTTCATTCCTCTCAGCGCGAATTAATAGCAACTAAGGCGGAACGAGATTCTATTAAGTTTATGCAAATTAAATTTATGGAAGATAAGATTGGAAAAACCTTTGAAGGAGTAATTTCTGGTGTTACTGATCGTGGTATTTATGTAGAATTAGTTGAAAATAAATGCGAAGGAATGATTCGCATCAAAGATATTACTGGTGATTATTTTAATTACGATGATAAAGCTCATGCCTTGGTTGGCGAACGCACGAAAAAACGATATCAACTGGGAGATTCAATTGATGTAAGCGTTTTGAAAGCAGATTTAATTAAAAGACATTTAGATTTTAAATTAGAAGAAAAATAATATCATTTAGAATCACTAAATTTAAACAAGATAAAAACATTCCTATGAAAGCGCTTTTCACGTTCTTTTTACTTTTTGCAATCACATTTGTTTCAGCTCAAGATGTAGTTCAAGACTCTATTCCCGTTCAAGAAACGAAGAGACAAGAACGGACTAAAACAATCACAGTGGGTCCTTTTACCGGAATAAAATTATTTTCAGGTATTCAAGTAAAACTAATTCCTTCTAATGAAAACAAACTGGTGCTTG
Organism: Flavobacteriaceae bacterium; assembly: GCA_018608425.1. Lineage (GTDB taxonomy): Bacteria > Bacteroidota > Bacteroidia > Flavobacteriales > Flavobacteriaceae > Arcticimaribacter. Next base: position 600 of record JABAZL010000009.1, on the reverse strand, counting down.
CTGGAGAAAATTTTGAGACAGTTGTTACAACACTTAAAAATGATGTATTGCGAATCAAGCATTCTATAGATCAAATATTCAATCCAAAGAATACGTATATAGAAATTTATTTTTCATCTCCTCTGGATCTTATACATACGTATCAAGGTTCAATTGTTGAATCAAAAGCTGTGCTTAAGGCAACCAAAATTGAACTGAAAGCACGAGAAGGTTCTGCTATTGATCTACATATTGAATCAGAAAAAATAAGCTCCAGTGTCAATTCTGGCGCGACTCTTTCTTTGCGAGGAGTTGCTGTAAATCATGAACTCAAAATACTCGGTGGTGGAATTTGTGAATCGGAAACCCTTCTTACAGAACAAACTACAGTCAAAGTTACCGCTGGAGGTGTTGCCTATATTCACGCTTCAGATTTACTAGAAGCAACAGTAAATGTTGGAGGAACAGTTCGTATCCATGGGAGACCAACAAAACTGATTAAACGAAAACGCATTGGCGGAACGATTACGGAAATGAATTAAGAAAAACATTTCGTTTTATAAACAAAAAAAACCCGTGATATTCACGGGTTTTTTTGTTGAGGCATCGAGCGGATTCGAA
>JABAZL010000001.1 GCA_018608425.1 Flavobacteriaceae bacterium | reverse complement strand
AGTTATACCCCAGAAGAAATGATTGGGAAAAAAGTAACCGTTTTGGCAAACCTAGGTTCAAGAACCATTAAGGGCGTTGAAAGCCAAGGAATGCTGTTAATGACTGAAAACAAAGAAGGAAAACTCATTGTTATTGGACCTGAAGATGCTACGATTGACAATGGTTTTGAAATCAACTAAGCTCATTCGCTTTGCTTAATATCGCTTTCCATCCGATTTATCAATTACCGCTGCCCGTAAAGCATCGATTTCCAATGGAGAAATACGATTTACTTCCAAGGCAATTGATGCATGAAGGCACTTGCACTCCAGAGGATTTTTTCACTCCAACCGCTTTGGATCGAGCCACAATAGAACGTATTCATCACTCAGAATACATAGACAAGTTATTGGCACTTGATCTTGATAAAAAAGAAGCTCGAAAGATTGGTTTTCCATTAAGTAAGCAGCTTATTGATCGTGAAATCATCATCGCTGGAGGAACGATTCAAGGCGCACTTAAAGCTTTAGAACACGGAATTGCAATGAATATTGCAGGAGGCACACATCATGCTTTCAAAGCCCATGGCGAAGCTTTTTGCCTCTTCAATGACCAAGCCATTGCGGCACAATATCTTTTAGACCAAGAACTAGTTGACACTATTTTAATAGTTGATCTGGACGTACACCAAGGCAATGGAACTGCAGAGATTTTTGAATCCAACTCCAAGGTTTTTACTTTTTCTATGCATGGAGAAAAGAACTACCCTTTTCACAAAGAGAAAAGCGACCTGGATATTGCCCTTGAGGATGGGTGTTCAGATGAAGTCTTTTTAAATATTTTAGAAGAAACTTTGCCTAAATTAATAGCACAAAACCAACCTGATTTTATTTTTTACCTCTGTGGAGTAGATGTGCTAGAAACAGATAAATTGGGGCGTCTTGGCATGAGCATTGCAGGTTGCAAACAACGCGACACCTATGTGCTGGAGCTATGCAAAAAACAAGGGATTCCTGTGCAATGTAGTATGGGTGGTGGATACTCAAAAGACATTAAAATAATCCTTGAAGCACACGCAAATACATTTCGAACAGCAAAAAATATTTTTGGTTAACGCCAGCTTTGGCTCTTTAAATTAATTGCAGCAATTACAATGTCTTTGCGGCTAATTTGTCCAACCAGCTTATTGTTATCAAGTACTGGAAATCTTCTTCTACTTGTTTCGTGAAAACGAGAAGCAGCATCAAATAATGTCATGGATGCGGGTAAGGTCTCTACTTCTTTAGTCATAAAATGGCCAACTGATTTATCTAAAATAGGCATATTGAAATAGCGACTATCTGAAACTTCTTTCATACAATCGGCTTCCGATATAACTCCAATTAGTTTACCACGGTCATCGACTACTGGTCCTCCTGAAATTTTATTCTTGATGAAGGAATTCATAACTTCATGAATGGACTGCTCAACGGTAAAAAGAACTAGGTTTGTTGTCATAATATCTTTTACCAAAACGGTGGGTTGCTCAACCTTTTTGTTGGTTTCGCGCTCTCCCTGAAAACTTTTTATTGCCATAATTATTGGTTTAGATCTTCCCTAAGTTATAAAAAATAAACGAGCAACACCCTCTACTCGAAAATAAGAAGGGTAAAAAACGAAGCAAAAGCACTACATTTTTATAGTTCTTGAACTTCTCCCTATCTTTATAAGATATATATAAATTCAAATACTTTTGTCAAAATCAATTGGAATACTTGGATGCGGCTGGCTTGGACTTCCCCTTGGCGAACACCTATTATCTTTAGGTTTTCGCGTAAAAGGAAGCACAACTTCTGAAGAAAAACTCAACACCCTACGCTCTAAAAGCATTGAACCGTATATCCTTCAAGTAACCGAAGAAGGAATTGTAGGTGAATTCGATTTTTTCAACTCAGTTGATAAGCTTATCATCGCCATGCCTCCTGGTCTTCGTTCGAATCCGAAAAGGAGATTTGATGTGATGATGAACCATGTCAAGAAAGCTTGTGTAGAAGAAGGCATTAAAGAAGTGATTTTTATAAGCAGCACATCCGTTTATGGAAATTTGCATGGAATAATTACCGAAAAAAGTAACACCGAGCCAGAAACTAATTCCGGCAAACAGTTATTGCAATGCGAGAAGCTTCTGTCAGATTCAATCCATTTCAATACTACAATACTTCGAATGGGAGGTCTTATTGGAGCCGATAGGCATCCGGTGTTTCAATTGAGTAAAAAAGAGTTCGTGACAAACCCGAAAGGGAGTATTAATTTAATTCATTTGACGGATTGTATCAATATCATAGGCAGCCTAATAAATCAAATTATCGTTAAAAATGTTTATAACTGCGTCACACCTTATCACCCAAATAGAGTGAAATACTATACGCAAATGGCAATTAAAATGGACTGCAACCCGCCTAAATTTAGGGATTCGATAACTTTTGACAGGAAAATTTCATCCAAGAAACTCCAGGAAAAGTTCAACTATGCTTTTCGTGTTATAAACTTGTTAATATCCTCTTAATGAGTTACCCTAAACATAAACTAGTTTTAGGTAAATTTAATAAAAGTAAAAAATGTCTAGTAACAAAGAACTTTTGGGGATTTACCAGATGGCATTGAATCAATGTCGTACGGCAAAACTATCGTACTTGAAATCAGCAGACAAACAACACCTTCCAGAATACAAGCGTTTTTTTAATCTTCAAGCTACAGTCAGAAACAGAATTTACAATGACCTCATTACACTTGTAAATAGTAAAGAGGTTGAGCTTGCTCCTTCGTTTCTTAATAACCACAATAGAGAAGAGATTATGATTGCCACCATAGGTTCTGAAAAACAAAATGCCTTTAGCAAAGCTATTGAATCGGATGAATCCATGATAGAGCTTATGCTTCAAATTATGGAAATCGATGTTAATTCAGAATCGCAAAGTGAATTGATTCGCTTTGTTGAAAAACTCAAAAACTCCTTGTTCACCAATCGAATCTTTGAAAAACAAAGCTTTCTTTTAAGAGAAGAAAAAAAAGTAAGTTAATTCTTCCTTAATCCTGACATTGCTGGATTCTCTAGCTCTTTTTTAACATTATATTCATTGACTGAGAGTGCCTCTTCACTTAGTGCAATATCGTCGATACGCTTGAGTAAAATATCATAAGAATCAAATAGATCAATTAATCCAAGGTTTAGTGATTCAAAATCCTCTTCTTGGCTATAATATTTGCATCGTAAAAGTTGTGTTTTAACAACTCGAATCCTACTATTAATTGCAGGCACTTCAAATCCATCTGGTAAAGTTGCATTCAAAAGTTTATTACTCGAACCTAGTGAAGCACTTATATAGAGATCCAAACTAGTGGGATCCAATTTACTTAGCGTTTCGATGTTTTTCTTGAAAACCATAAAAGCCTTATTCAAGTACAGCGTAGAATCCAAAATCTTTGTGTTTTTTGGAATAAAAAAAGTTCTTACTTCAGGAAGTGTTGCAATTGGCTCAGCAATACCATCAAGAGCTTCTGATTGGTCGTTTTTTGACTTCGATGTATTCATTTCACAGGAAGTCACGGAAAGAAAAAACACTAAACCTACAAGCTTTAAAAACATTGAATTCATAGCAAATTCTGTAACGTATTAATTTGTAATAATAAGATCATAAAAAACAACAGCTGTAATAAAAACAGATGATGTGCAAACCAATGCTTAAGTTCTACTTTCCAATAATGGTACAAAAACTGAAGCGGTAAAGCAACTAAAAACCATCCTATATAATTCTGTGAAGGCGCAATTCCTCCTTCAAACTCCCAAAAATCGAGGATAGGCGCAATAGGCTCGATCATAAAGTCTAAAAGAAGCATTAAGCCCAATCCAATAATAATTCTTGGGATTAATCGATCGTATACCTGTGCTGCAATTGCAGCAGAACAAACTGTTAATATCGTCCAGTTTGCGCCAATCAACAACGGTACACCAAAAAACTTCCACCCCAATGCTTCACCGTATTGATAGGATCCAAAAATATACCCAAAATTTACGCCTAGTATTTCGGCAAACATTCCAACGATAAAACTCATGACTGCGATCTTAACAAACCCCGGTGTTTTCCAGCTTACTAATAGAAGTAGAAAAAAACAAAGAGATAGGTTAATTGGTGTAGCTGCAACAAACCATTGTGAATTTCCATAAAGAATGCCAATGATTCCACTAACGTGAAACAGCCAAATAATTGCAATGGCTATAAGTTGTACGTCAAGTAGTTGTTTAAGTTTCATTACAGTAGTTCGGGTATTTGGTCTGAAACAATTTTTGCAGACAATAAACACAACGGAATCCCACCACCAGGATGTACGCTTCCGCCACAAAAATATAGATTTTTAATTTGTTGTGAAAAATTAGGGTGCCGTAAAAATGCTGCCATACGATCGTTGCTAGATGAACCGTACAAAGCTCCCTGATGGGATTGTGTTTTTTGTTGAATCAGTGGAGGTGTCAAAAAATCTTCTTCAACAATATAATCTTCCAGATTAACTCCTAAAATCAAATTGATTTTCTTGATAAAACGTTCCCTAATCGAATGTGTAATTGCATCCCAATCTTGTCCTTTATCTGCAGGTGTATTGATCATCACAAACCAATTTTCACAACCCGTAGGTGCATCAGCTGCAATGTCTTTGGATGTTATGTTTATATAAACCGTTGGATCGTCAGAAACCGTCTGCTCTTCAAAAATTGCTTTAAACTCTTCCTTATAATCCTTTGAGAAAAAGATGTTGTGTAAGTCCAATTCTTTGAATGTTCTGGAAATTCCTAAATAAAAAATAACAGCCGAACTGGACCGTTCTTGTTCCAAGGTTTTTGTTGGAGCAACAACTTGAGGTAATAAATATTTATAGGTTGGGTATACATCCATATTGGAACACACCTGATCAGCGTGATAAAACATCTTTTCGGTTTTCACACCCAAAACCTTGCGGTTTTCAACGACAATTTCTTCCACCTTCTCGTTAAAATGAAAGACTACCCCTTGACGCTTGGCAAGTTCAAACAAAGAGGTCGTTATAGATTCCATCCCTTTCTTAGGAACAAAGGTTCCATAATGTTCTTCTAAGTGCTGGACTAAGGTCATGATCCCAGGAGTTTGGTAAGGATTGGAACCGTTATAGGTAGCGAAACGATCATAGAATTGCACTAAATGTGGTTCTTGAAGTTGTTCCTCGTTTACTTGATGCAAGCTTTTACCAATTTCTAAAGTACGAACATTAAGAATGGCTTTAATGGTTTCTGGATTTAAGAACGACTTGAGTTGATGCAAAGAACGTTTTAAGAAAATCGATTCGGTTAAATCATATTTCTTTTTTGCCTTTGTCAAATAATCCTTCAACGTTTTTGGAGGTACTCCTAACACCTGTTCAACTTCAGATAAAAATCGATCGGAATCGTCGTAGGCTTTCAGACGTATGCCGTCTTCCCAAAAATAATTACAGCCAACTTCTTTTTTATCATACTCAAAATAGTG
>JABAZL010000105.1 GCA_018608425.1 Flavobacteriaceae bacterium | reverse complement strand
CAACGGTCTGAAGCGAACCTCCTCCATTACCTCTGAGGTCAAGAATAATTCCTTCCACGTTTTCACTCTTAAGTTTTTCAATTTCTTTTTTCACATCACTGGCGGCATTGCGCTCCCCATAGTCATTAAAGTCTACATAAAACTTTGGCAAGTGTATAACCCCAAACTTCTTATTCTCTTTTGTTATTATCGAAGATTTAGCAAAGGCGTCTTCTAATTCTACAATGTCACGTGTAATTGGAATGACTTCTACAGTTGCATCTACGTGCTTAACCGTTAGATAAACTGTTGTGCCCTTGGGGCCTTTGATTAGCTTTACAACATCGTCTAAACGCATTCCTGCAACATCTACAGGCTCCTCATTTTCTTGAGCAACTTTCATTATAACATCTTCTTCTTCGAGCAATTGATCTCTCCAAACAGGGCCTCCAGAAATGACTTCTATTATTCTAACCTCTTGATTTTTCTTTTGTAAACGAGCTCCAATTCCCTCAAATTTACCAGAAATACTAGCGTCAAAACGATCTTTCTCTTGAGGAGCAAAATAATAGGTATGCGGATCAAATTGAGTTGCAATTGCGTTTAAATAAATTGAAAAATAATCTTTACGCTCTAGATCTTCACGAACTTCAAAAAACAAATCCATGTTTTCCTTGGTGATTGCACGCGCTTGTTCTTCAATCACAACATCGGTCAACATCACATAGGTACTGTCAAGTTCAAACTTTTTGAGTTCCTCTTCTTTTTTATCAGCGTAAACTCCAAGCGTTGAAAGCTTAAAGTACTGCAACCAAACATTTTTTAATTCAGATAAAGACGCAGCGTAACCCATTGTTTCATAATCTAAATCCATTTCTTCGTTTAGAGAAAAATCAAAAGGACGATCCAACAAGGGTTTATAAAAAGCTTTGATTTGTTGTTGTCTTTGAACATATTTCTTGTAGCTGTAATCAAAAAAATCAAGTTTAGACTCTTTGATTTGATCATCTATTTTAGTTTTAAACTGATTGAAATTATTAACATCAGCTTGAATATAAAAACGATGCTGACCATCCATACTTTCTAGATAGTTCATAAAAACATTTTCAGAAAAAGAATCGTCAATAGTTTCAGGATCATAATGTCCGCGTTCTAAAACATAGGCCATGATTTCAATCAATAGCTTATCTTTTTCTGGATTTGAAGTATTGACTAAAGTAAAGCCATAAAGGGCGACTAGCGCGATTCCACTCAGTACTATATATTTGGTCTTTCTCATAGGGCTTGTCATCTTAAATTTAACTTGTGGCTGAATTTCATGATTTCAATCTTCATTCGTACGAAAAGCAAGCAACATGCTTCTCCTGTTTCAATTAATTCATATTACTAATGTATGTAAATGGATAGATTTCGCCAAGAAACACAATGTTTTTTGTATTTAATTAACAACCGCTATCACTTGATAATTTCTTAATTTAGCACCAAAGATACGCTATGAATCAAAGACCGCTTATACTTGTCACCAATGATGATGGAATAACCGCACCAGGAATCCGAACATTGATTGAGGTAATGAACACCATTGGCGATGTGGTTGTTGTTGCACCAGATAGCCCGCAATCCGCTATGGGCCATGCAATAACAATAAATTCGACCTTGTATTGCAGTGAAATGAAAAAGGTAGATGGTCCTCAGAAAGAGTATCAATGTTCGGGGACTCCGGCAGATTGTGTCAAACTGGCAATCAATGAACTCTTGGATCGTAAACCCGATATTTGTGTTTCAGGAATCAATCATGGATCAAATTCTTCGATCAATGTAGTGTATTCAGGAACAATGAGTGCAGCAATCGAAGCCGGAATAGAGGGAATTCCAGCCATTGGCTTTTCTCTGTTAGATTATCGATGGAATGCAGACTTTAGTCCTCTAAAACCCTTTATAGAAAAAATAACACGAGCTGCCATTCAAAACAAACAACGTGCAGATGTAGTTTTAAACGTAAACTTCCCTGCTCTTCCTGAAGGGGAGATTAAAGGAATTCGAGTTTGTCGCCAAGCGAAAGCCAACTGGGTTGAGAAATTCGACAAACGACAAAGTCCAATGGGTCGTGATTATTATTGGCTGACTGGAGAATTCATTAATGAAGACAAAGGGCAAGACACAGATGAATGGGCTTTAAAAGAAGGCTATATATCTGTAGTGCCGACGCAGTTTGACCTTACCGCTCACCACGCGATTCAAGAACTTAACAGCTGGAATTTTGAGAATTAAAGAACGTTTAATGGGCATTGCCATGGGATTGGTTCTGACTTTAGTTGGAATGACAGGATTTACTTTCTTTTTTTCTGATGAAGGAATTTGGAGAAGTTTTCAGGTGCTGTACATAGAAGGGAAACTGGGAAGTCTTATTAGTTTAGGAGCATTGTTAAATCTCCCTGTTTTTTTTCTTTTCATCAAACAGTATCGTTATGACCGCGCCTATGGACTGGTTAGTTTTTCATTACTACTCGTTGGAATCATTGCATTACTAAAATTCTTATAAGTGAAATATTATATCATCGCAGGTGAAGCCTCTGGAGATTTACACGCTTCTAATTTAATGAAAGCACTATTGCTTGAAGACTCGGAGGCAGAGTTTCGATTTTGGGGTGGTGATAAAATGCAAGCCGTTGGAGGAACTTTAGTGAAACACTATAAAGAATTAGCCTTTATGGGGTTTTGGGAAGTTTTCATCAACCTGTTTACTATCTTAAAAAATATTTCTTTTTGCAAAAAAGATATTCTGAACTTCAATCCGGATGCAATAATTTATGTTGATTACCCCGGTTTTAATTTGCGCATAGCAGCTTGGGCAAAGAAGCAAGGTTTTAAAAACCTCTATTATATCAGTCCTCAAATCTGGGCTTGGAAAGAAAATCGGATTTCAAAAATAAAAAGGGATTTGGATGCCCTTTATGTAATCTTGCCCTTCGAAGAACCTTATTACAAAGACAAGCATAATTTCAAAGTACAGTTTGTAGGCAATCCTTTGGTTGACGTAGTTCAAGAATCTCTGAAAGAAAATAACACGTTCAGAGCTGACCACAAACTAGATGTAAACAAGCCAATAGTAGCCCTTTTACCTGGGAGTAGAAAACAAGAAATAATTAAAATGATGCCTACTTTCATAGATGTTATCGAACGTTTCCCTCAGTATAAGTTCATCATCGCGGCAGCGCCGGGAATAGATTTTGAATGGTATCAACAATTTCTAAAAGGACAACAGGTACTTTTAGTTCAAAATCAAACATACCCATTGCTCAAAAATAGTTTTGCAGCCATAGTAACTAGTGGTACTGCTACTCTTGAAACAGCATTGTTTAGAGTCCCACAAATGGTATGCTACCGCAGTAGTTTTTTGAGTTATCAAATTGCAAAACGCATCATTACACTGCCGTTTATTTCGCTTGTAAATTTGATTATGGATAAAGCAGTAGTCTCTGAAATTCTTCAGAATGAATTTACTGTAGATCGAATAGCCGAAGAATTGAAATTGATAACTGAATCCGAAAAAAGAAATCAGCTATTGACAGCATATGAGCAGTTGCACTCTAAATTATCCGCTGGTGGTGCCAGTACCAAAACAGCAGTTGCAATGGTAGAATTACTTCGTAAAAAATAGTTCGTATTATAAAATAACTACTTTTATGGAGTGAAATTCCCAAATTTTACTCTTACTCCGCTTCTAATTTGTTTTGTTTTGGGTGTTATCTGTAGCGTCCAATTCGAAGTAAAATCCCCTTTTCCAAGCACACATCTTTTATTTTTCAGCCTCTTAGGTCTTCTTATCGCATGGATAGCAAAAAAATATACTTTTATTTTCGTTCCCGCCCTACTTTGCATCATTAGCTTTTTTATTGGAATTAGTCGTGCTAATCAGTCGTCACAGGTCGATAAGGATCATTTCATGACAAAGCACCAAGTTGAGAATCCGAATCAACTTCAAATTACAATTACGGATCGCCTGCGATCGACTCCTACTCATCACCGATATTATGCTGATGTAATTGCGCTAAATGATGAAAAAACATCAGGCAAGCTCTTAATACGCATGCGAAAAGAAGATTCTCTTGAACTGGATTTAGATTTTACATTAAAAACTTCGAACGCTCTAAAACCAATACAAGCATCTAAAAACATTGGGGGGTTTAATTACAAAAACTACTTGCTTAGTATTGGCATAAGTCATCAACTTGATCTGAATGATTTTATAGAATTAAAAAGAAAGCATTTTTCGCTTATGGGTTGGTTAAGGAGCGTAAAACAGCAAAAACTAGATGCAATCGAATCCAGTGCATTTAAGGAAGAGACCAAACAATTACTCTTGGCATTGATATTAGGTGAACGGAATGAGTTGGATCGTGCGTGGATGGATCGATATGCGCAAGCTGGAATTGTACATGTTCTTGCGATTTCGGGGCTGCATATGGGCTTATTGATGGTGCTCTTAGGATGGTTTTTTAAGCCACTCCGATTTTTACACAAAGGAAATTACCTACAAGTTTTTATGATCATTATTTCACTTTGGTGCTATGCCTTCCTAACAGGAGCAAATGCTTCGGTAATCCGAGCCGCTACCATGTTTTCGCTATTCAGCATTGGAGCCTACCTCAAGCGAAGTCCTCCAACCCTATACCTGCTGCTCTTGTCTTCTGGTATTCTGATATACAGTAACCCACAATACATTGAACAACTTGGATTTCAAATTAGTTACCTAGCTGTATTTGGAATACTCATCTTGCAGCCTATACTCGTAAAACTTTTACCTTTAAAGAACAGGTTATTGCATCGGTTTTGGGTGATGACGACAGTTACACTTGCAGCTCAAATAGCAGTAAGTCCATTAGCCATATATCATTTTCATCAGTTCCCAGGATTGTTCCTCATTACCAATTGGGTAGTACTCCCTTTTGTTGCTCTTTATTTGTATTTAGGAATTGGGAGTCTGATCTTACTACACTGGCAACCACTACCCAAAGGGTTAATCGACATACTCGATTTGATGACAGCAGGCTTAAATAACGTTGTCCTCTGGGTAGTAAACCAAGAAGTGTTCTTTTTTGAGGAATTAAGACTGTCCGTACATGAAGTATTCCTTACCTACGCGATACTACTCTTTCTTTGTTTTGGGTATGTAAAATCAAAGAAGAGAACGCTATTGATTCTGTTTTTTGAGATTCTTTTATTGCAGTGGGAGGCACACAAAAGTAGAGTAACAAATGAAGCAACAACAGCCGTTTGGTTAATGCCTGCTTATAACAACACCGTATTGTTTTATAAAAACAAAAAAACACTTCGCGTATTTAGTTCAGAGGGCATGGCTAGAAACAATCGGTTGGTGGTGGAATTTCAAAACGAATTCAGTACAGACACTGTCGCAATTGAAGGGCTAAAAAACAGTTATATTTTAGAAGACAAAACTTTGTTTTTCATTGATAGTCTATGGGCAGAAAGTTTTGATTTCAAGAAACAAAAAAACCTGCTCGTATTGACAAAAAACACTAAAGTGAATCTA
>JABAZL010000071.1 GCA_018608425.1 Flavobacteriaceae bacterium | reverse complement strand
AAAAAACGATCTGAATTTATAGATCTTCAAAAAAAGAGCGAAGATGGTACAAGATAGTTTACGCGTTTTATTGGGTTTCTTTGTTGCAATCATACTCCAAGTTTTGATTTTTGATAACATTAATCTTTTTGGGTTTTCTTGCCCAGCAGTTTATCTGTTTTTCATCATCAGTTTTCGTTTTGACAATTCTCAATTTGCTTTAATTTTATTAGGTTTTTTATTAGGTTTCGTATTAGATGTGTTTCAAAATTCCTCTGGTGCTAACACCATTGCTACTTTGTTGATTAGTTATATACGTCCCATGGTCATCCGCTTTTCTTTTGGCGTCATTCCAGACAACAACACCCTACTTAATATGAAGTCGCGACTGGGAAACCAGTTGGTATATATTGGCTTAATGATTCTGATTCATCAATTTTTCTTACAAAGTATAGCCTACTTTGACGTTACTCATATCACACTTATTTTACGAAATTCACTGGTCAATACTGCTTTGACTTTTATACTTTTACTAGCCACGCTCAACCTCACTAAAAAGAAAAACTAATGCGAAAGCTACTCTTAGCTGGACTTACCCTGATTATAGGCATCCTATTCATCAGTCGCTTGTTTCAACTTCAAGTGGTGAACACTACCTACCAGAGGCTATCAGACAACAATGCGATTCTAGAAATTTCGGACTACCCAGAGCGGGGATTCATATATGATCGTAATGGGAAATTATTAGTTGCGAATCAGGCTGCCTATGACATCATGATCATTCCAGAAAATGTGATCCCATTCGACACAATCAGTTTTTGTGAACTCACTGGGGTTTCCAAAGAACGATTGATTAAAAGTTTGAAAAAAGCAAGGCGGTATTCTAAACGACTCCCGTCTGTAATTATCAATCAAATTTCCAAAGAGACATACGCAACACTGCAAGAGCAAATGTGGAAATATGAAGGTTTTTTTATTCAAAAAAAATCGCTGCGTGATTATCGCGTCGGTTTCGGATCAAATGTATTGGGGTATGTAAGTGAAGTAAATAACAACGACCTTAAATACGACGACTACTACCAGCAAGGCGAATTGATCGGAAGACAAGGAATTGAGAAGTCGTATGAAAATGAATTAAGAGGGGAAAAAGGAAAACGCTTTCTTCAAAAAGATCGATTCAATAGAATTATTGGAGAATATAAAAACAAAACCTTTGACGTAGAACCTACAGTAGCAAAAAACATTCACCTAACCCTTGATGCAACACTTCAAGAGTACGGAGAATACTTGATGCAAAACAAGCGAGGTGGAATTGTCGCAATCGAACCTTCAACCGGAGAAATACTAGCGCTCGTTAGTGCGCCATCCTACGATCCCAATTTATTGGTTGGCAGAAATCGTTCTAAAAACTACAGAAAACTCGCCCAAGACACTTTAGCAAAACCCTTATTTGACAGAGGTCTGCAAGCTCTTTATCCTCCAGGGTCGCCTTTTAAAACACTTAATGCGCTGATTGCACTTCAAGAAGGAGTTATCACACCCGAAACGCAGTTCAAATGCAACAAAGGTCATTTCTATGCCCGTGGTGCTTTTATGGAATGTCATTGCAGAAGAGGTTCTCGAAATGATCTTTTAAAAGGGATTTACCAATCGTGCAATACTTACTTTGCCAACACTTACAAAAAAATAATTAACAAATACGACACCCCAGACAAAGGCGTAAATCAATGGAACAGTCATTTAAAAAGTTTTGGCCTTGGTAATTATTTAGGATATGATCTTTCCGTTGGAAAAAGAGGATTTATACCCAATGCAGCTTATTACAACTCTTGGTACAAAGAAGGCGGCTGGAAAGCGCCTACAATCATTTCAAACGCTATCGGACAAGGAGAAGTTTTAACCACACCCATTCAACTTGCAAACTTTACTGCGGCAATAGCCAATCGAGGATATTATTATACACCGCATTTTCTTCGATCTGTTTCTGGTGACTCAATTCAACAAAAGTTTTTGCGTAAGAACACCAGTATCGATCCTGAACATTTTGAAGTCGTAATCGATGGTATGCACAAAGTTGTTGAGAGAGGAACTGCTAGAATAGCCCGAATCAAGGGTATTGAAGTATGTGGTAAAACAGGTACGGCAGAGAATTTTACGAAAATTGATGGTGTGAAAACACAACTAACAGATCATTCTATTTTCGTTGCATTTGCTCCGAAAGAAGACCCTAAAATTGCTATTGCTGTTTTTATTGAAAATGGTTATTGGGGAGGAAGATGGGCAGCACCGATTGCTAGTTTAATGCTAGAGCAATACATCAACAAAGAAGTGAAACGTTCTTGGCTAGAGAAAAGGATGGTCGAAGGAAGCTTGGCGACTGAATATGAAAAACCCTACTCGGGGAAACCGTTTACAATCAATGAATAAAAGTTTATACAGACTCGACTGGATTACCATAATCCTATACTTAGCGCTTGTAAGTTTTGGGCTTGTGAATATCTATTCTACTAATTTCAATGAAAACCCGAGTATTTTTAATTTTAAGATACCCGTAGGGAAACAATTCTTGTTTTTCATGGTGAGCTTATTTGTTGGCGTATTAATTCTGATTACAAAAGCCAAGTTTTTCGAACGTTTTGCAAGTGTTTTTTATCTTCTAACCATTTTGTCGCTAGTAGGCTTATTCCTTTTTGGAAAAAATATTTCTGGTGCTACTTCATGGTATTCATTTGGCAGTATAGGTCTTCAGCCATCCGAATTCGCAAAAGTTGCAACCGCATTGGCGGTAGCAAAGTACCTAAGCGAAATTCAAGTGAATGTCAAAAAACTAAAGTCATTACTTCAGGTAGGACTCATCATTGCGCTTCCAATGATTCTCATCATACTTCAACCCGATCCTGGAACCGCATTGGTCTTTGGTGCATTCTTTTTTGTTCTGCTTCGTGAGGGATTGAATTATATATTCCTGTTACTTTTATTTGGGCTTATCTTCTTTTTCATCTTAACTCTCGTCACGCCGATCCCCTTTGTTTTTGCTAGCATCATAACCTTACTCATTACTTTATATTTCTTTTCAAAAAAATTAAATAAAAAAGCGTCTCTACTCCCCTACTTAGCCTTAATAGTTGTGAGCTGTAGTTATGTGTATTCTGTTGATTATATCTTCAATAACATCTTTGAACAACGTCATCGAGATCGTTTCAATATAATTCTAGGGAAAGAAGTCGACACACAAGGAATTGGTTATAACATCAACCAATCTAAAATCGCAATTGGTTCGGGTGGTTGGGAAGGAAAAGGGTTTTTACAAGGCACACAAACCAAAGGACATTTTGTTCCAGAACAACATACCGATTATATTTTTAGTACCATCGGAGAAGAATGGGGTTTTTATGGAAGCGCTGCGGTTATATTGGTATTTTGTTTCTTAATCATACGTATTTTATATCGTGCAGAAAACCTAAAAAACAACTTTGCCCGTATCTATGGCCATGGACTTGCTGCCATTTTGTTTTTACACTTCTTCATTAATATTGGGATGTCACTAGGACTGGTTCCTACAATTGGAATCCCACTACCTTTTATAAGTTACGGAGGATCGAGTTTACTCGGATTTAGTTGTTTGCTTTTTATATTCTTAAACCTAGATGCAAATAGACTGAACGAATAAAAGGTTCTATGTCTTTACATCTAAAGCATCACGAAGACTATTACCGAGTGTCATAAAAGCAAAAACCAAACTCATTATTGCCAACCCAGGTACAACAGCCAAGTAGGGTTTCCCAAGGAGTATGTATCGAAAATGATCTTTTATCATACCGCCCCAACTTGGAACAGGAGGCTGGGCACCAATCCCTAAAAAGCTGAGACCGCTTTCAATTAAAATTGCACTTGCAAAGTTTGCTGCAGAAATAACAATTAAAGGCGGAATAACTACCGGAAGAATATGTTTTAGTAAGATTCTAAAGTTCGTATAGCCTAAAACACGTGCTGCTTGAACATAGGTTTTTTCTTTGATCGAGATTACCTGACCTCGAACTACGCGTGCAACCTCGACCCACATGGTTAAACCCACCGCTATAAAAACCTGCCAATATCCTTTTCCAAGTGCAAGTGTAATACCAATAACCATTAATAGGGTTGGGATGGACCAAACTACATTAATCAACCAAACCATAAAACGATCTACGCTACCACCAAAAAATCCTGCAATAGCTCCAATAAAAACACCAACTACTAAGGAAATCAGAACAGCTATAAATCCAATTGACAACGATATCCTAGATCCAATCAAAACTCGACTCAACAAGTCTCTTCCGTATTTGTCGGTCCCTAAAAGAAATTTTCTTTCTTTAACATAGCTTTTCTCAACTTCTAAATAGCTCGTTTTTGATGGATAACGACTCAAATCTATGGGTTGTAAATAGTCCTTCGGAGTTCCTGAAGCGTTGTAAAACAATTGATCTTGTTTCCAAAACAAACGATCGATTGCAATTTCTTCAGTTCCTTGGTCAGCATTTGGATTCGGGAGGATTAATATTTGTGTTGAAAATCCAGGAGGCTTTGAGTGTATCGATAAATGCATTTGATTGGCATTCGGGCTACTATCTGGGGCGATCCAATAGGCGAATATTGCAATGAAGACCATCGTCACAATATAAAACACGCTGAATAACCCGATACGATCTTCAGAAAAGCGACGCAACACGAACCCTACAGACAAGATCTATTCTTTAATTTGTGCAAGTTTATTAGTTTTATTTGCAGGTAAAATTAAATCTTCTAAGACATTAACCGCTTCGAAAAGATAGATATCTTTCTCTAACCCTTCTTCCCAACGTAAACGTCTTTCTTTTAGATCTGCGTCTTTTTCCAATTCAGGTATATCTAATTTTGGAGCTTGTAAAGTGAAGGAAGACTTAAAGTCGTCTAGCTGATCGTATTTTGCAGTTTCTTCGATTCGCAGTTTACGTTCTTTTGAATAGTCTTCATAGTTCAATGAATATATGTCGTCGTCTTGTTGTGACTTGATCCATTGTGCTTGTTCATCGATCAACATCATGTACGAATTACTTGCAATACGTTTTTTGCTTTGCTCAACAGCAAAATCAAAATTACCAGAAGCGTTCCACGTTTGATAATCGGCGGGTGAAATTTGATCCCATGAAAGTGGATTATCCTGTGCTTGTTCGCCTGTTTCTATATACGAATATCGACCAGGAAAAACTATATCGCTTTTCACACCCTCTAGTTGGGTAGAACCTCCGTTAATTCTATAAAATTTATCGGTTGTGATTTTTAAAGCACCTAAATCTCCGTGCGTGTTACTCGAAATAATTTGATTGAGATCAACTACATTTTGAACTGTCCCTTTTCCAAAAGTTTGTTTACTTCCTATGACAACAGCACGTTTGTAATCTTGTAAAGCAGCTGCAATAATTTCCGAAGCAGAAGCAGAAAACTCATTCACCATAAGCACTAACGGTCCATCCCAAGTAACACTTGAATCCGTATCCTTAAGAACTTGTTTTTTACCTCCTGTGCTTTTAACTTGAACAACGGGTCCGTCTTTTATGAAAAATCCTGTCATATCGACAACGGTCTGAAGCGAACCTCCTCCATTACCTCTGAGGTCAAGAATAATTCCTTC
>JABAZL010000133.1 GCA_018608425.1 Flavobacteriaceae bacterium | reverse complement strand
ACCAGTGTTATGAAACTACCCGTTTGGTTGCCGAATATTTAGAATTAAAAGAAGGTACTTTTTCTACCTCTTTTCAATCCCGTTTAGGCGTTGACCCATGGTTACAACCCTATACCGATAGAACTGTTGCAAATTTTGCCAAGAGTGGACTGAAGCAACTGGCAATAGCCACTCCTGCATTTGTTTCCGATTGTTTAGAGACTTTAGAAGAAATTGGAATGGAAGCAGCGGAAGATTTTGAAGAAAAAGGAGGGGATCATTTGGAAGTGCTTCCCTGCATCAATGATCGGGAAGAGTGGGTTAATGTAATGAGCCGTTGGATTGACGAATGGGCTTTAACTGAAGAATCTTAATGGCAGAAAAGGCCGTTCAAATGGGAACGGATCCCATTGGGAAACTGTTATTGCGACAATCGCTACCAGCGTCAATTGGTATTTTGGTGATGTCCCTTAATATTCTCATCGACACTATTTTTGTGGGTCAATGGATAGGACCCAACGCCATTGCGGCAATCAATGTGGTACTCCCAGTTTCCTTTTTTATCGCAGCACTAGGAATGTCCATTGGAATGGGCGGTGGTTCTATTGTTTCAAGAGCCCTAGGAAGCAATCACACGGCTAAAGCCAACAAGACTTTTGGAAATCAACTTACACTGACCTTGCTCTTTACTCTCAGTTTTATGACTTTGGGATTGGTCTTTATGGAATCTATAATTCCATCTTTTGGTGGTAAAGGAGCACTGTATGCTCCAGCAAAAATATACTATACAATTGTGCTATACGGAGTTCCAATTTTGGGACTGGCTATGATGGGAAACAACACCATTCGTTCTGAAGGAAAGCCAAAATATGCAATGTATGCAATGATGTTACCTTCGATTTCCAATCTGTTTTTGGATTATCTTTTTATAAATGTATTCGGTTGGGGTATGGAGGGTGCAGCTTGGGCAACAACTTTGTCCTATGGCGTTTGCATGTCTTATATCGTATACTTTTTCCTTTCTGGAAAATCAGATTTATTTTTGAAAATTTCTGATTTGGGATTAGACTTTTCTATTGTCACAGAAATCGGTTCTCTTGGATTTGTTACCCTAGCTCGACAAGCAGTAGTGAGCGTTACAGTACTTATGGTGAATAATATTTTATTCGAATTATCAGGAGAATCCACTGTAGCGGTCTATGCGATTATCAGTCGAATGCTTATGTTTGCTTTATTTCCAATCCTAGGAATCACCCAAGGGTTTGTTCCTATTGCTGGGTTTAATTTTGGCGCAAACAAAAAAGATCGAGTACTAGAAGTAATTCGAACAGCATTGATTTACGCCACAGCTTTAGCCACCTTTGTTTTCTTGATGATCTTACTTTTTTCAGAAGCAATTGCAAGTGCTTTTACACAAGATCAAGCGATTATTATTAAAACAAAAGAGGTTTTGACTTGGGTCTTTTTGTCGACTCCAATTATTGGAATTCAACTCATCGGATCGGCGTATTTTCAAGCCATTGGAAAAGCGATTCCTGCTCTTCTTTTGACTCTAACGCGCCAGGGGTTCTTTTTTATACCATTGATTTTAATTTTACCACGGTATTATGGAGAATTTGGAATTTGGATTTCGTTTCCAATTGCCGAAGTAATCGCCACAATTGTTACCGCTTATTTTTTGAGAAAAGAATTGAAACGATACAATAAATAGATGCACTTCTGGTTTGGCTTTCTTTTTGTACTTTAGAACTTATAAAAACAGTCCTTTTGCTAGAATATTATAACTACATAAAATCCCTTCATTTAATTTTTATTATTACCTGGTTCGCTGGCTTGTTCTATATTCCACGGATCTTCATATACCATATCGAAGCGCAAGAAAAAACAGCTATTGAACGCGACATACTGAGCCAACAATTGAAGCTGATGGCAAAGCGACTCTGGTATATTATTACATGGCCCTCGGCAATTTTGGCAAGTATTTTTGCTTTTACTTTATTGTATTTAATGCCAAGTTGGTTGACTCAAGACTGGATGTTAATCAAGCTTTTCTTTGTTGGATTATTGTATTTATATCATTACAAAACCCATCTAATTTTCAAAGAACTTCAAAATGATGAATTTCGTTACACTTCTTTTTTTATGCGAGTTTGGAATGAAGGTGCAACCCTTATCCTATTCGCAGTAGTATTTCTAGTAATTTTAAAAAGCAGTTTTCATTGGATTTTTGGCGTCTTATCAATTGTTGGACTTGCCCTTTTATTGATGCTCGGGATACGCATTTATAAGCGTTTTAGAAAAGACAAATAGCCATGGCAAGAAGTAAATTCTCCCTTAGGTCTCGAGTATTTTTTTCCATGATTTTATTGGTGGTAATGACTTCGTTGCTGATTCTTGGAGCTACCTTCTATCAATACTATTCTCAGTCCGACGATTATAACCTAAGGCGACTTGAACGGAAAGAAACGCAGGTTAAAAATCATTTATCCTATATTCTCGATCGTGAAGACGCATTCAATTTGATTGGAGAAAAACAGGCTAGTTTTTATAATATTTTTGAATCCATAGGCCTAATCCATAAAGTAGAATATGCACTTTTTAGTATGGAAGGCGTACCCTATTTTTATTCGTATGTGAAGATCGAAAATATGGATCAAGATCAGCAACTCGATCCCAAAATTACAGAGCAGCTGTTGTTAAGTGAGCGGCAGAGGATCGCTGTTCAGAACGAGCAAGAACGGGGTCGGTTTCAGTCCTCATATAGTGTGCTGTTCGACACCAAGAATAAACCCTATGGGATTTTATATTTCCCTTATTTTGAAGATGTGTCTTTCAGTACTACAGAGTTGAATACATTCCTAATGCGGCTCTTCCAGATTTATTTTTTTATGTTACTGGTTGCCATCATCATCGCTTATTTTATCTCGAGTTATATGACACGTCCGCTGGAAACAATCCGTGCGCGAATAGACCGTACTGGATTATTAAAAGGGAACGAAAAAATATACATATCCAACGCCAGTAAAGAGGTAGATAGTTTAGTGAATTCTTATAACAGCATGTTGGATGCACTGGAAGAAAGTATAGCAAAATTAGCTCGTTCAGAACGAGAACAAGCTTGGCAAGAAATGGCCAAGCAAGTTGCGCATGAAATTAAGAATCCGCTAACTCCTATGCGGCTTACTATTCAAAGTTTTCAGCAACGATTTGACCCAGAAGACCCTAAGATCAATCAAAAGGTAATCGATTTTTCTAAGATCATGATTGAGCAAATTGACACCATGAGTAGGGTAGCGACTGCATTCTCAAACTTTGCAACCTTGCCGAAACTCATTGTCGAAACAGAAGATATTGTCGAAATCACAAGACTATCTATTGATATTTTTGAGCCAGGAGTAATTCAATACAGTAGTTCCGAAGAGCAAATCTTTTGGGACATTGATCGGACTCAATGGATTCGTATAATGACCAATTTAGTTCAGAACGCAATTCAGGCCGTACCCCAAGAAAGAGACCCGAAAATTCAAGTCCGTATTCAAAAAGGAGCAGCAGGCTTGCGTATTGAAATTGAAGATAACGGATCGGGAATCACCGCAGAAAATATTGATAAAATATTTCAACCCAATTTTACAACTAAAACTGGAGGAATGGGTCTAGGTTTAGCAATAGTGAAGAACAGTATTGATTCTTTAGGTGGGTCAATTCATTATGAAACGGAGCAAGATCGCGGGACAAAATTCATCATCCAATTAAAAAAATAAAAATGAGCACAGCTAACCTTCAGTTAAGAATTCAAGACCAAGTTGCATGGATTCAAATCGACCGACCAACAAAGCTTAATGCACTCAATAGAGCAGTTTTAGAAGAATTGAATCAAGTGTTTTCTGACCTTCGAACAGATGCGAGCGTACGTGTTATTGTGTTGACCGGGAGTGGTGAAAAAGCTTTTGTAGCAGGAGCTGATATTGCAGAATTTTCTGAATTTGGACCTGTAGAAGGAAGGGCTCTTGCGCAAAAAGGACAAGACGCTGTGTTTACCTTCATAGAACAAATGAACAAACCTGTGATTGCTGCAATCAATGGTTTTGCTTTAGGGGGTGGACTCGAATTGGCAATGTCGTGTCATATGCGAATTGCTTCTGCAAATGCAAAAATGGGCTTACCCGAGACTTCGTTGGGCGTGATCCCCGGGTATGGAGGAACCCAACGCTTGGCACAGATTATTGGAAAAGGAAGAGCGATGGAATTAATTCTTAGTTGCCAGATGCTTGCTGCTGATCAAGCTTTGGACTTTGGTTTAGTCACTCAAGTTGTTCCTCAAGAAGAACTCCTGCCAGCTGCAGCTGCTTTAGCACAAAAGATTTTAAAGAATTCACCCTTTGCTATTGGTCAGGCAATTCAGGCAGTTAATGCTGCTTATGAAGAAGGACTGAATGGATTTGAAGCTGAGGTTAATGGTTTTGGAGCTTGTTTTGGTTCTGAAGACTTTAAAGAGGGCACCCAAGCTTTCTTGGAGAAAAGAAAAGCGAATTTTACAGGAAACTAATCCAATACAACAGCATCGGTTATTGTTTTTTCGATCGCATTAAAAAATTCAGTTGAGAGGTTATCTGAAGGTTCTACGGGCTCGTGAACATCAAAAACTATTTTAATTCCTAAAGGCAGCGGAAAGTTGCCCCAGCGATTAAACTTCCATGAGTTATTGATTGTAATAGGTACAATAAGCACATTGGGTGTTTTTTCGATGATGGTTTTTATCCCCCTAGTTTTAAACTTTTTAGGCACTCCATTTTTAGATCGAGTTCCCTCAGGAAAAATCAGTGTTGACCAATTGTTTTTTGCTAAAAGAGCGGCATGGCGATTGATTTCATTAACTGCTTGAATAGGATCATTTCGATCAATTAAAGCAGAACCACCATTGCGCAGATGATAAGAAACACTGGGTATACCTTTTCCAAGCTCTTTTTTACTTACAAATTTTAAATGATGCTTTCGTAAATACCAAATCAGTGGAGGAATATCAGCAGTGTTCTGATGATTTGCAATAATGATTAGTGGGCGATCGGTTGGTAAGTCAAAGTTGTTATTGAATTGAATTCGTGTGCCCAAAAGATTGAAACAACGGAGCAGGAAAAAGTTAAGAATATCAATAGATACTTTGTGTGCATTGTACCCGAACAGGGTTCGGACAAATACCTGAATACCATGGAAGATCACTAAATTCATCATAAAGCACACAAAGAAAACAACCGAGAATAGGCTTGCGATGGATTTATACATTATGATCGATTTTCTGCCTTTAAAAAAGGCAGTATCCTTTGTTATTGCTTAACAGAACTCGTCGTAAGCCTGTTTCAAGTTTTCTGCAATCATTTCTGCAGGACGGCCTTCAATGTGATGACGTTCGAGCATGTGAACCAATTCTCCATTTCTGAATAATGCCATGCTTGGAGAAGAAGGAGGAAAGGGAACCATAAGCGCACGAGCACGATCGGTAGCCTCAAAATCTACTCCTGCAAAAACAGTTACTAGAGTACTTGGACTTTTTTCATTCGCTAAAGAAATACGAACTCCTGGTCTTGCATTTGCTGCAGCGCATCCACAAACCGAATTCACTACAACCAAAGTTGTTCCTTCTGCACTAATCGCCT
>JABAZL010000181.1 GCA_018608425.1 Flavobacteriaceae bacterium | reverse complement strand
TTTTTAATAGGTGGGCAAATTTAAGTTTTTTAACTGTATATAAAAAACCTAATGCAGCAAGAAGTTAGTTGGAGAATTAAAAATTCGAAGATTTTAAAAGCATTTTTTTAAAAAAGAACTAATTTCACAGTTGGAAAATGATGTTATGGATTTGATAAAACTTAAAATTATTGGTGTTTCTTATACCCAAGCTCAAACCGGTGCTTATGCACTTATACTAAGTGAGGACGAAGGTAATCGAAGACTTCCTATTGTTATTGGAGGATTTGAAGCAGAAGCCATCACTGTTGGTTTAGAAAACGACATTGTTCCCCCTCGACCCTCTACGCATGATTTATTCATTAGCCTATTGGATCGTTTCGAAATCACAATCAAACAAGTCATCATCCACAAACTTGTTGATGGGGTGTTCTTTTCAAGTTTAATTTGTGAACGTGACAATATTGAAGAAATCATTGATGCACGAACTTCTGACGCGATTGCATTGGCTATTCGATTTGATGCTCCTGTTTTTACTTATGAGAACATCATGAAAAAAGCAAGTTACTCCGATGACAACAATGTAAACGAGCCACAGGCAGAAGACAAAAACTGGATCAAGAATTTCATTGAAGAACAAGAACCAAAAGAAGATGTTCTTAAAAATCTTACCGCTACCTCTAGTAAAGATCTCAATGCAATGCTTGCAAAACTTGTGAAATCTGAAAGCTACGAAGCGGCTGCAAAAATAAGAGATGAACTTTCTAGAAGGAAATAAACTCCAGTTGTTAACGATTCCTTTTAATAACTATTCGAAAACTACTATCATTCCAAAAGTATAAAAATCTACTTTTGAACATAATCATATTCAATGCAACAATATTTAGATCTTATTCGCCATATTCAAGCCGAAGGTGTTGAAAAAACTGACCGAACCGGTACAGGAACCAAGAGTGTATTTGGGTATCAAATGCGCTTTGATCTCGCCAAGGGTTTCCCAATGGTCACTACAAAGAAGCTGCATCTGAAATCCATCATTCATGAATTATTATGGTTTTTGAAGGGCGATACCAACATCCAGTATCTTCAAGAAAACGGAGTTCGTATATGGAATGAATGGGCCGATGAAAAAGGAAACCTAGGCCCTGTGTACGGATACCAATGGCGTAATTGGAATGGCGAAGAAATTGATCAGATTAAAGACATCATTCATACACTGAAAACTTCACCAGACAGTAGACGCATGTTAGTTTCTGCATGGAATCCGAGTGTTTTGCCTGATACTTCAAAAAGTTTTGCCGAGAATGTTGCAAACAATAAAGTAGCACTTCCCCCTTGTCATGCCTTTTTTCAATTCTATGTTGCAGACGGAAAGCTTTCCTGTCAGTTATACCAAAGAAGTGCTGATGTATTTTTAGGTGTGCCCTTTAACATTGCATCCTATGCATTGTTGACCCTAATGATGGCTCAAGTTTGTGGCTTAGAAGCTGGTGACTTTGTTCACACCTTTGGTGATGCTCATATTTACTCCAACCACAAGGAACAGATTGAATTGCAATTGTCTCGAACTCCAAAATCGCTACCTACTATGAAGATGAATCCAGAGATTAAGGATTTGTTTGCGTTTACTTTTGAGGATTTTGAACTAGTAGACTACGATCCCTATCCGTTGATCAAAGGAGCAGTTGCTATTTAGTAGCTTGATCGATTACGTTCAATAAATGATCGACTTCCTCTCGGGTGTTATAAAAGTGTACCGAAACTCGAACTCCTACCCCACGTTTAACACATCGGATGTTTTCTTTGATCAATGCATCGTGAACTGCATTGCTTATTTTTAAAGTAAAAATCGAAGAATGCTCTTTGCGATCGGCAATAAAACCTTCCAAAAGGTTACGTTTTTTTAAAGCTTCAAAAAAGTATACCGCCAATTCTTTTTTCTTTTTAAAAAGTGCTTCTATATCGTACGATAACAATTCTTCTATCGCAAAACCAAGAGAGCCCATTGCCAATGGAGATTTATGTCCGCGATCCAAAAGTTCAAGAACATCTTCTTTTGTAATATTCAGCTGACTCAATAGGCTTTTTTTTAAGCACATAAAACCATTTCCATAGCTAGCTAGCAGCCATTTATATCCGCTCCCAAAAATGCCGTCGACAGCACTTTGATCGAAATCAAAAGGTTCAGCTCCTATAAGCTGTGTACCATCGACAAGGATGAGTAAGGATGGAAATTCTTTTTTTATCGTATGAAGAAATTCCATATCGAACAGAAGTCCTGAGTTATACTGAACAGCACTAAACGCAAAGACCTCGTATTTATTTTTTCGTAACTCCGCTAATACAGAAACCTCAACTTCGTTTTGCAGAGAAATTTCGGTATAGTCAAATTGATGATCCGCAACCATTTGCGTTATGGCAGGATAATCATCTTTGAGAAGCAGGAATCTATAGTCTTTGGGAATTTTAAATAAAAAAGCTTGTAGTCCTACGGAACAACTAGAAGCCAAAAAAACCTGATCAACTTCTGTGTGCATCAAACGTGCAACTTGTAATTGTGCGTTGGTTTCTAGAGCAACCGCTTGATTGCTTTTGAACTGGTCAACTTGAACAGCGTAGTTTTGATCTGTAGCCCTTCTCCATTCCAATAAAGAGGAAGAAACCACCCCAGTATAAGCAGTATTCAGGTAAGTACAGTCTTTTAAGGTAGGGTACTTGTTTTTTAGATCACTGGGAATCATGAAAGTCAATGTGTTTGATTTAAATACAGTGTAAATATAACAAACAAAACAAAACCCTTTGGTGATATTTTGAGGGAACACTTTGTTATTCAACTTATTTTTACGGTCTTTGTACTCGATTGTAGGCGTAGCTTTTTTAAAGCTACTAATCGTAAAACAACTACTTTAAATAGAATGCAAGAAGGAATAAAATCTCAAAACGAACACGTCTTATACGAAGAGGAGTTGGTTACAAAAAAAAGCAACACTATGCTAGAAAAGAAAACGATTACCCTCATTGCTGCAGCTGCAGAAAACGATGCTCTTGGTAAAGACAATGACTTAATCTGGCACATCTCGGAAGACTTAAAACGTTTCAAACGACTGACTACAGGGCATGCAATAATCATGGGACGAAAGACCTTCGAATCCATGCCAAAAGCATTACCCAATCGGACTAATATTGTGTTGACAAAAAATGCTGCTTACAAAGCGGAAGGAGCGGTTGTTGCTTCTTCAATTGAAGAAGCCTTGGCGTTGGCTGAAGATGACACGCAACCTTTTGTAATTGGAGGAGCTCAGATATACTCGCTCTTTATGAATCATTGCGATCGAATTGAGCTCACAAGGGTACATCACGAATTTGATGCAGATGTCTTTTTTCCAAAAATTGACAACTCAAAATGGAATATTAGCTCCGAAGAATTTGTATCAAAAACAGAAAACCAACCTTACGACTACACCTATATAACTTACGACAAAAAATAACCTATGAAAGCATTTTTATTTCCTGGACAAGGAGCTCAATTTCCTGGAATGGGAAAAGACATTTACGAAGCATCTGAAGAAGCGAAAACCTTATTCCACCAAGCCAATGAAATCCTTGGGTTTAATATAACGGATATTATGTTTGGCGAAGATGCAGACGCATTGAAACAAACCCAAGTTACGCAACCGGCTATATTTTTACACTCTGTTATTTTGAGTAATGTAATGGGTACATCATTCAATCCCGATTGTGTAGCAGGTCATTCACTGGGAGAGTTCTCAGCTCTAGTAGCTGCTCAGGCACTTAGCTTTGAGAATGGACTGAAACTGGTTCATCAGCGAGCATTGGCCATGCAAGATGCTTGTGACCAAGTTCCTGGAACCATGGCTGCTGTATTAGGTCTCGAGGACCACATCATTGAAGAAGTTTGTGCAAGCATATCAGGAATTGTAGTCGCTGCAAATTATAACTGTCCCGGTCAGTTGGTTATTTCTGGAGAAAAAGAAGCCATTGCTTTGGCATGTGAAGCCATGAAAGAAGCTGGTGCAAAACGTGCACTTCAACTTCCGGTTGGAGGAGCGTTTCACTCTCCTTTAATGGAACCTGCAAAAACAAAACTAGCAGCTGCGATTGAGAAAACTAATATTCAGGATCCAATTTGCCCTGTGTATCAAAACGTAGTTGCAACTGGAATTACAGATGCTGCAACTATTAAAACGAATTTAATCGCGCAACTTACAGCTCCCGTTCGCTGGACGCAAAGCGTGCAACAAATGCTAAGCGATGGTGCCTCTTCCTTTGTAGAAGTTGGACCAGGAAAAGTACTGCAAGGTTTGGTAAAAAAAATCGACCGCTCCGCAGAAACAAGCTCGGGAACGATCGGTTAAATTATTTGTTTTTATAAACCACTCCGTTTTTCATCACAAAGGTGATGTTTTCTAAGGTTGCTATTTCATCCAAAGCATTGGCGTCTGAAGCAACGATGTCAGCATAAAATCCTGCTTTTATTTGACCTAGTTTATCTTCGTTATCCAATAAAGCTGCATTGACAACAGTAGCCGATTGAAGCGCTTCGCTGGCTGGCATTCCAACCTCAACCATATAGCCAAATTCTTTAGCATTGAGTCCATGAGGGAATACGCCTGCATCTGTACCAAAAGCAATTGGCACTCCAAGACCATAGGCTTTCTTAAAAGTCGCTTGGATTTTTGGTCCAACTTTCAATGCCTTAGGAACTATAATAGCTGGATAATACCCTGGGATTTTAGCTTTTTCGACTACCTGTTTTCCTGCGGTGATTGTAGGAACCAAATAAGCTTGTTTCTCTTTCATCAATTCCATGGTACGTTTACTCATTAGCGTTCCATGTTCAATGGTTTTAACACCAGAAGCAACCGCTCTGTACATACCTTCATCTCCGTGTGCATGAGCAGCAACCTTCATTCCATAATCTTTTGCCGTAGTCGTAATAGCCTTGATTTCTTCTTTTGTAAACTGTGGATTTTCTCCACTCTTTGCTACACTTAAAACTCCACCCGTAGCAGTTATTTTTATCCAATCAGCTCCATTTTTATATCGCTGACGCACTGCTTTTCTTGCATCTTCAACAGAATTAACAACACCATCTTTGGGTCCGGGATCTCCTTGAAAAGCTGCTTTGTTTCCGTTGGTTGGATCTCCATGTCCTCCAGTGGAGGCTAAGGTTTTTCCTGCAGTAAAAATACGTGGCCCAGGAGTTTTTCCTTTGTCAATTGCATTACGTAGGGCAATATTTACTCCTGAACCACCCATGTCGCGAACGGATGTGAACCCGGCCATAAGGGAACGTTTAGCATAAACCGCAGCATCATAAGCTACATCTGCTTCGTTTAAACGGTATCGATTCAAGTATGCCTGCGGATTCGATTCCGATTCAATATGTACATGCATATCAATAAAACCGGGGTATACCGTTTTTGTTTTCAAATCAATAAGCTGTATAGCGTCAGAATCAGCAGCAGTATAACCTTTGTTGATTTCAGTAATAAGGTTGCCTTCTACCACAATGGTTTGTTCTTTTTTCATTTTCCCTGATGCACTATCAAAAACTTGACCGCAGTACAGGTATGTTGTTTGTGCTACTAGTCCGAAGGACATTAAAAAAGATAAAACGTAAATAATTTTCTTCATAA
>JABAZL010000036.1 GCA_018608425.1 Flavobacteriaceae bacterium | reverse complement strand
ATGGATATGAAGGACAAGGAGCAGAACATTCTTCTGCTCGAATTGAGCGCTATTTGCAACTTTGTGCAAAGGACAATATGTTTGTAGCAAATTGTTCAACACCCGCAAATTTATTTCATATTCTGCGTCGACAGATGAAAACCAATTACCGTAAACCTTTGGTTATTTTCACACCGAAGAGTTTATTGCGTCATCAAGATGTTGTTTCTTCTAAAGAAGAACTTGCGAATGGTAAATTCTATTCTCTAATCGAAGATGCTAATGTAGTTCCCGAAAAAACAAAAACCTTAGTGTTTTGTACTGGTAAATTTTATTACGACCTGGTTAAAGCTCGTGAGGAAAAGAACCAACATGACGTTGCTATAGTTCGTGTAGAACAACTGTTTCCTTTGCCGATTGAAGAAATGCGTACTGTATTGGAGCAATATAAGGATGTTAAAGATGTTGTATGGGCTCAAGAAGAACCTCGTAATATGGGTGTATGGTCACACTTACTCCTACACTTACCAGAAGCAGCTCATTTCCGACCAGTGTCTAGGCGTTTTTACGCGGCTCCAGCTGCAGGGAGCGCAACGCGATTCAACAAAAGACATGGCGAAGTCATCGATTATGTTTTTGATGACTCCAAAAATAATTTTATTAGAAAAAATAAATAATAACACTACCTGTTAAACCCATTCCTATGATTTTAGAAATGAAAGTTCCTTCACCAGGAGAATCAATTACCGAAGTAGAAATAGCTCAATGGCTTGTTGCCGAAGGAGATTATGTCGAAAAAGACCAACCCATTGCCGAAGTAGATTCGGACAAAGCAACCTTAGAACTTCCTGCCGAAGAAAGTGGAACAATTACTTTTAAAGCAGAAGAAGGAGACGCTGTTGCTGTTGGTCAAGTAGTTTGCCTAATTGATACAGAAGGCAAGCCAAGTGGCGACGCTGCCCCTGCAGAAGCTCCAGCTAAGAAAGAAGCAGCAGCTGCTGTTGTTGAAAAAGAGGTTGTAGCGCAAGCAACATACGCTTCGGGTTCTGCTTCGCCTGCAGCAAAGAAAATATTAAACGAAAAAGGAATCGATGCCAATGCCGTTTCTGGTACGGGAAGAGATGGACGAATCACCAAGCAAGACGCTGTTGATGCAGTGCCTTCAATGGGAACTCCTCCAACTCACGGTTCTCGTGATGATAGCCGCAAGAAGTTATCGATGCTTAGACGTAAAGTAGCACAACGCCTTGTAAGTGCTAAAAATGAAACCGCCATGTTGACCACGTTCAACGAAGTTAATATGTCGCCCATTTTTGCTTTACGAAATGAATTTAAAGAAACGTTTAAAGCCAAGCACAATGTAGGATTAGGCTTTATGAGCTTTTTCACCCAAGCTGTAGTTCGCGCCCTGAAATTATATCCTGATGTCAATTCTATGATCGATGGTGATTACCAGATTGAATACGATTACTGCGATATCAGTGTTGCTGTTTCGGGACCAAAAGGACTTATGGTTCCTGTTGTTCGAAGTGCAGAGACCCTTTCTTTTAGAGGTGTTGAAACAGAAATAAAAAGATTAGCTATTCGTGCACGTGATGGTAAAATCACAGTTGATGAAATGACTGGAGGTACTTTTACGATCTCTAACGGAGGTGTATTTGGTTCTATGCTATCAACACCAATTATCAATCCACCACAATCGGGTATTTTGGGAATGCACAATATTATTGAACGTCCAATCGCAGTAAACGGAAAAGTTGAAATTCATCCGATGATGTATCTGGCTTTATCTTACGATCACCGTATCGTTGACGGAAAGGAATCTGTAGGTTTCCTTGTAGCCATTAAAGAAGCTTTGGAAGATCCAATTGCTTTATTGATGGACAACGATCCTAAGAAAGCTTTAGAGCTTTAGAAAAAGCTTCTTGCTTTTGTAATCTATTAAGGCGTTGGTTTTTTTAAGAAAATCAGCGCCTATAATACCATCAATCATTTCACTTCCTTGTTCAGACAACGAATTGTTGATTGAGGTCATATCCAATAAAAAGAATTTTAATGTGACTAGAAAAAGTCCGTTGTAGGCTATACTACTTTTAGTAGTAGGTTTCGCTTCTAGTTTTTCACTCCCTGCACCGCTTAGTTCTAACGTATTTTCTTTTGCTATAAGCGTAAAATGCGCTTCCTTGTCGGCGCTTATGCAGCTATTTGAAGCTCCAGTGTCAATTAAAAACAATCCTTCAGTATTGTTTACTTCCAAGAGAGCCACTAAATGTTGACTTTTTGTTTTCTTCAGACGAATTGAAGTGTATCCCTTTGTTTTTAAAATATTTTTTAACACCCTTTTTTTTTCAAAGATACAGAATAGCATTCCAATATTTTTGACCTACGATTTTCTCTCTTCTATAGCGAAATGTCTATTTTTGCTGCATGCAATTAATAGACACCCACACCCACCTGTACGCAGAAGCTTTTGATGAAGATCGTGACCTAATGATCCAAAGAGCTCTAGATGCTGGGGTTACTGATTTTTTTATTCCTGCAATTGATTCGACTTATACCGATCGAATGCTGTCTCTCGAAAAACAATATCCAGATCAAATGCATTTGATGACGGGCGTTCATCCAACACATATAAAAGAGGACTACAAAGAAGAATTAGATCATGTTTCTTCGTTATTAAATCAGCGAAATTTTTGTGCGATTGGCGAAATTGGAATGGATTTATATTGGGATAAAACCTATGTGAAAGAACAGCAAGAAGCCTTTGATTTGCAAATTCAGTGGGCAAAAAAGTATGAACTACCTTTTGTTATTCATTGCCGTGATGCATTTGATGAGGTTTTTGAAGTCCTCGATGGACATGATCCAAACGATTTACGTGGAATTTTTCACTGTTTTACGGGAACTTTAGAACAAGCAAAACGTGTTTTGGCATATAATTTGAAGTTAGGAATTGGAGGAGTAGTCACTTTTAAGAATGGAAAACTAGATCAATTCTTAAATCAGATTCCTCTGAGCGAAATTGTGCTAGAAACCGACGCGCCCTATCTAGCACCAACTCCTTATCGTGGTAAAAGAAACGAAAGTTCTTATATCCAGGAAGTTGCAAGTAAAGTAGCAGCTGTATATGGGTTGCCCATCGCAACAATTGCAGAAGAGACCTCGAAGAACGCACTAGAAATATTCAAAATAAAATGATTTAATAGGGTTTAAATTTTTAGGAGAAGTATTTTTTTTGTTATTTCGGAAACTAAATTTAATTTTAGAGAGGTGGCCGAGTGGTCGAAGGCGCACGCTTGGAAAGCGTGTATACGCCAAAAGCGTATCGAGGGTTCGAATCCCTTCCTCTCTGCAAAAAAATTAGGTTGAACAGTATTTTTTTTTATCTTTAAACCTTTAATTAACAAGAACAAAAATTTATCAAATGAGAAAATTATTCGTTGCCCTTGTAGCCAGCATTTTAATGACCGGTTTTTCCGCAAATGCAAATACAATTAATCTTAGCACTGCTGATAATGTAGCAGTATCGACAATCGTACAAGAAGATGATGAAGCCTCAGGTGAATCTGTTTCTTTTACACAAGAACTAAAAACACGTTTTATAGAAGGAGGACCAGGTTTTATGGGAATCGTTTTAATTTGTTTGATCTTAGGTCTTGCAATTGCTATTGAGAGAATTATTTTCTTAAACTTAGCAACAACAAACACAAAAAAATTAACTGATGGCGTTGAAGAAGCTCTAGCAAATGGTGGAGTTGATGCAGCAAAAGAACTTTGTAGAGATACTAAAGGTCCTGTAGCATCTATTTTTTATCAAGGTCTTGACCGTGTTGATGAAGGTGTAGAGAGTGCAGAAAAAGCTGTTGTAGCTTATGGAGGCGTTCAGATGGGTCAATTAGAGAAAAACGTTTCTTGGATTTCTTTATTTATCGCCCTAGCTCCCATGCTTGGATTTATGGGAACTGTAATCGGAATGATTCAGGCTTTTGATAAGATTGAAGCAGCAGGAGATATGCAGCCTTCACTTGTAGCAGGTGGTATTAAAGTTGCACTATTGACAACTGTATTTGGTCTTGTTGTAGCAATTATCCTTCAGATTTTTTATAACTATATCGTTGCTAAAATCGACAGTATCGTAAATGATATGGAAGATGCATCAATCACTTTGGTTGATATCCTTGTTGCGCATAAGAAATAGTATACACCCTTTAAAATTTGTAATTATGAATTTTCATAAAATAGTAAAAATTGTTACAGGTATTCTAGGTGTGTTGGGAATTGTATTCCTTTTCATGGTTATTGGATCTGGTGACGAAGAAGTTAAGGCAGCAGCAGCTATGGGCGACTATAGTAAGATTAGTCCTTTAATTACACTCTCGCAAGTTATCTTGGGAATTGCCATCATAGCTACTTTAGTGTTTTCTCTTCTTGGTCTTTTTTCAGACAAAGAAAAGTTGAAGAAAGCTTTGTTTTCTATTGTTGGTCTTTTAGTAGTTTTAGGAGTTGCTTATGCTACTTCTGAAGGTGTTGAAACTCCAATGAAAGACGGAGAAGTTTTATCAGCAGCAGGATCTCGCTTAGTAGGTACAGGAATTAGAATGTTTTATTTCCTTGCAATTATTGCAATTGGATCTATGCTTTTCGCTAGTGTAAAGAAATTAATCAAATAAATTAAGAATTATGGCAAAAAGAGCAGCACCGGAGGTAAATGCCGGATCGATGGCGGATATTGCATTCTTACTTTTGATTTTCTTTCTCGTTACGACGACTATTGAAACTGATTCAGGAATTAACAGAAAGCTTCCTCCGACAGACGAAGTGGTAGACCCACCCATCATTAAAGAGCGAAATATCTTCACTGTGGTTGTGAATAAAAACAACCAGTTTTTAGTAGAAGAGGAGCCTATGGATATCGCTAACATACGTCAAGCGGCAATCGAATTTTTAGATAACGGCGGTGGAACAGGTGATGAAGCTTGTGCTTATTGTCAAGGACCTAAAGATACTAGTTCATCTGATAATCCTGAAAAGGCAATTATTTCTTTGAAAAACAATCGAGAGACTTCTTATAAAGTATATATCGCTGTGCAGAACGAATTGGTTGCAGCGTATAACGATTTGAGAGATCGTGAATTTGTGAGACTCAATCCACTTTTAGGACTAACTTTCGTTGAAGCAAATAAGCGTTATGCTGACCCTCGTTATGAGAGTGAAAGAAAAAGGTTAAAGCCAAAACTGGATGAAGTTAAGGCAATGTATCCTCAGAAGTTATCTGAAGCAGAACCGAGTAAGAATAATTAAAACATAGAAACATGGCTAAATTTAAAAAGAAACAAGAAGGAGGAACTCCTGCTATTTCAACAGCATCTTTACCCGATATTGTTTTCATGTTGTTGTTTTTCTTCATGGTTGCAACCGTAATGCGTGATAGTACTCTAATGGTACAAAACACATTGCCTGCAGCAGATCAAATTCAAAAACTAGATAAGAAAGATCGTGTTATGTATATCTATGCTGGGAAACCATCAAGCCGATATGAAGACAAATATGGAAGTCAAGCACGAATTCAATTGAACGATAAGTTCGCTACAGTTGAAGACGTAGGAGCTTTTGTATTGGCCGAACGCGCATCTAAGCGTCAAGAACTACAAAACGTTCTTACAACTGCTTTGAAAGTTGATGGAGACACGAATATGGGATTGATATCCGATATCAAACAAGAATTAAGACAGGTTAATGCTTTGAAAATTAATTACACTACTCGTTTAGG
>JABAZL010000005.1 GCA_018608425.1 Flavobacteriaceae bacterium | reverse complement strand
AAGGGTCTAAGGCTTCTACGGAGAAATCAATAACTGGTTCTTTGACAACTTTTATTATTACTTGTTTAGAAACCTTGTGTTCTCTATTTCGAGCTTCAAGTTTAATAACAATATCTTCTTTAATCAATAATTCAGTAGTTCCTTTCTTCTCTAAGTTATCCTTTATACCCAATAAAGAGATTTCGTGGGCATTTTCAACGTTCCATGATATAGTAACATATTGTCCTTTGTCTACAAAGGTGTTATTCACTTCAAGTTTAATAGCTATAGGTCCTGTCAAAAGGTGAATTTCTGATGAATCCAATCTAAATCCATCAAATAAATTATTCAGATGTTTTACCTTCTCTTAATCTGACTGTCCTGAATAATAATCTGTTTTATTTATTATAAACGTTTTATCTATAATCATGAAGTGAACTCCATTTTGATAAAGGTTATGATCTACTTTCCAATATACTGAGCCACCAAATTGTACAATTCGATTGAATAAATTCACCAGACGAAGCGACTTTTTATTATTTAATGAAGAAATTACGATGTCAAGAGTAATGTTATTAGATAGACAATCTAAAATTTGATCCGAAATGGCATAGAAATCATGCTCAGCAATAAACAACTGCAACGAGTGTTTTACTTGTGGGAGATTGTTTTTTTGTTCATGAATAAAATCGCTAGCAGTGAAGATTTTATATGACATCAATTTAAATATTTATAGTGAGTATAATAATATTGAAAATTAAAATAATTTAAACTAAAAACCATAAAAAAACAATAGATCTATTGTTTTTAACAATCACAAAGCCTAAAAACAACAACAGGTATTCAATATTAGCTTACCTTTATTTTTTTTAAAAAAATCAATAGATCATCTTTATTACAGATTACATTAAATGAAAGTATTCGTTCTTTTCAGTCTATTCATGGTTAGTTTCACTAGTGTGGCACAAGAAACGTTTACTCCTATAAAATCAGCAGAATCTAAAATCAATATTGATGGATTACTTGCACCAGACGAATGGCAACATGCTGTTGAAATACCCCTTGATATTGAATTTTCTCCAGCTAATAATGAAACTGCGAGGAAAGAAACCATAGCCTATGTTACCTATTCAGATTTATATCTTTTTATTGGCGTTTACACCAAAGACGATCCCTCCAACATTAGAGCTTCCCTCCGACCCAGAGATGATGATAACATATGGAACGATGATGTTTTTTTAGTGCGTCTAGATCCTTATGCAGACGCACGTAACAACCTAGGATTAGCTGTAAACGCTCTAGGTAGTCAATATGATGTAAAGCAAGTAAATGCGCTTAAAGACGAGGATCGCTATGACAGTAGTTTCAATATGAATTTCGAATCAAAAGGGAGTATAGTATCTGATGGTTATCAGGTTGAAATGAAAATCCCCTTTTCAGAAATTCCTTTTCCTAACGGAAAAGATCAAACGTGGCACATCAATTTTTACCAACGGTATTTTGAAAACGGAAATGTAATAGAAGTGAGTAGCCAACCTCGAGATCGAGATAATTCTTGCGTAGTTTGTCAAACCACAGATCGATTGGTTCTAAAGGATATAAAAATTGATAAACGTTTGGAATTTTTACCCTATTTTTCAAGTAACATCAGCGGAGAACGATCTACTTCAGAGGAAAAGCTTCAATATGGAAAGCCAAATATTAATGTTGGTTTAGGTGTAAACTTGGATTTGAATAAAAACACCAGTTTAGAGGTTACTATTAATCCTGACTTTTCGCAAGTAGAAGCAGATGTATCTCAGATTGATGTGAATTCCTCTTTTTCTCTATTATACCCCGAACGAAGACCCTTTTTTAATCGTGGAGCAGACCTTGTTAATTTTACTGATGGAGCATTTAATTCTCGATCAATTGCAGAGCCTATAGTTGCATCTAAAATCATTAGCCAAGGAAAAAAATCACGCTTCTTTGCCCTGAATGCTCTTGATAATGCAACGCCCTATCTGGTAGGAGGAGAAGATCGATCCTATATGGGAAATGGTGGCAAAAGTCTTGTAAATATTTTGCGCTATCAAAACCTGTTGAGTAATAAATCTCGGTTTGGCGCCTTACTAACGAGTCGTTTTTATGATGGCGGTGGATACGGTCACTTGGTTGGAGTTGATGGTCTTTTTTTACTGAATAAAAAATGGCGTTTAAGTTTTGAAATGTTTAAAAACGTCAACAAAGAACCGATTCAAAATTGGATCGAAACTGACGAAAAAATCCAAGGAAGAACCATTGCTTTAGATGGTGATAAAATTAACGGTGATGCTTTGTATGTTCAGCTCTACAGAAATACGGAACACTGGCAGAGTTACTTTTTTTATCGAAACATTTCACCACAATATAGAGCAGATGTTGGCTTTGTAGTAAAAAACAATCGCCGCTGGGGGACTGTATTTCATCAATATCAAAACATAATTAATAAACCTGGACTACAATCCTTTGGGTTTGGAACTAAAATAGATGTAGTATATACCTTCGAAGATTTATATAAAAATTTCAGTATCGATTTCTTTGCTTTTCTCAAAACCTTTGGTCAAACAGAGCTTAAGTATACGGTTGACTATGATGCAGTAAAAACATTTTTAGGAATTCGGTATACCGATTTGCCGACCCACGAATTCAGCATCTCAGGTTCACCATCCGAACTCTTTAATTTTAAGTTAAATTTAGTTGCAGGAAAAGATCTTTCTGTTAATGAATTGACTCCAGAGGTTGGCATACTTCGTTCTGCATTCCTTACGTTTGGTATTCAAGTAAACGATAACATCAACATCAACCCGTCATGGAGGTATTCACGTTTAGGGCGTACAAACGAAAATTCAGATTACTTCAAAGGGTCGATTGCTCGTCTGAGTATTCGTTATCAGTTCAACCAAGCATTTAATATTCGTATAATTACAGAGAAAAATAGTTTTAGAGATCAGTTTTTCATTCAACCCCTAGTGCAATGGAATCCCAATCCGTCGACCATTTTTTATTTTGGAGGGAATCAGACTACATTAGAAAATCTAGAAGATGCTCATTTTCAAATTCTGCAATTTAACAGATCACAGTTATTTATAAAATTCCAATACTTGATTGACTAATCGAGGAAATCCTATGGTTTGTAAATCCTGTGTTATTTCTAAACTTCTTATAAAAGATTAAGTAACGGTTTGACTATATTTGTTTAAATTAAAAACACAGTTATGGGAGTTGGAGGTATTGTAGTAGTTACATTTTTATTTTGTTTAGCCATTTTGCTTATCGTCGAAATCAAAGAAAGAATCTAAAAAATTCGATCAGACGCAAAGCTTTACAACTGATTATGAGTATATTAAAATTTAATTATTTTTGAAGCATAATCAATTAATTCTTACATTTAAGATCTAAAAACAAATCTTATGGAAACGTACAAATGTGAAAAATGTGACATGGCTGTAAATGCTAGTTGCGCAACCTGCAATGAACCACTAGTAAATGGAATGCTTCAACTAGAAGATGGCAGTTCGGTTCAAATATCCCAATGTCCAAAATGTGAAGGAAAAATTAAATCTCCACAATGTTGTGGGATGGATATGAGTTGTTCAGTTTAGCTTCAATGATATATAATTTAAAGACTCTTTTTTAGAGTCTTTTTTTTTGGGAAAAATCTATTCAATATTTTATTTTTATGTGCAAACATAATTTCATATTCCAGAAATATTTGTGGCTGAAGTAGAAAGTAGTATCTTAAATAAAAATTTAAACCAATGGAATGGTATCTCAAAAACAGATGGTGGGTATGGTCTATTAGCGGAGTATATCTTATTTATCGCTTTATCATAACACTATATTATTAAATCGTCAATCAAAATAAACGTCACCTCTTTCAATGAAGTCTAATACAACCAACCAAAACAAACTTGCCTTCCAGCTCCCTGGAAGAAAAGAAGTATCTCGATTTGAGAAAATACACAACATAACATTTAAAAATGCATCGGAAGCAGATGCGCTTGTAGCTCAAGAAATTGCAGAAGCAATTCGAGGCTGCAAAGCTAAACACTATGTATTGGGGCTTGCAACTGGCTCATCTCCTATTGGAGTTTATAAAGAACTTGTTCGCCTGCATAAAGAAGAAGGATTGAGTTTTAAAAATGTTGTTTCATTTAACTTAGATGAATATTTTGGTTTGAAAGCCGAGGATAAACAAAGCTACCATAGCTTTATGCATACCCATTTATTCGATCATATTGATATCCCGAAAGATCAGATTTACATTCCTAAAGGGGATATTAAAGAAGAAGATGTTGTCGCATTTTGTAGTGCGTACGAAGCAAAGATTGAATCTTTTGGTGGCATTGATTTTCAACTATTGGGAATTGGTAGAACGGCACATATTGGTTTTAACGAACCTGGATCGCATATAAATTCAATTACGAGAATCATTGCACTTGATCCAATTACACGTGAGGATGCAGCAGGTGACTTTAACGGATTAAATTTTGTGCCTATAAAGGCCATAACCATGGGAATTGGCTCCATACTCAAAGCAAAGCGAGTTGTACTTTTAGGATGGGGACATAAGAAAGCCGATGTTGTAGCACTAACCATTGAAAAAGAAATTACAAGTTTATATCCTGCGACATTTTTACAGAAGCATCCCAATTGTACCTTTATATTGGATGAAGAAGCTAGTGCAGAACTCACAAAACACAAAACTCCATGGCTCGTTAGAGAGTGTGAATGGACTGAAAATTTAGTGAAAAAAGCAATCGTTTGGCTGAGTAATCAGACTCAAAAACCGCTTTTAAAACTTACAAATCGAGATTATAATGAACATGGTCTCTCGAGTTTAATTGCATCACAAGGGCAACCGTATGAATTGAATATTAAAATGTTCAATCAACTACAGCATACCATTACTGGATGGCCGGGTGGAAAACCAAACCACGATGATAGTAATCGACCAGAACGTGCAAATCCAGCAAAAAAGAGAGTTTTAATCTTCAGTCCACATCCCGATGATGATGTAATCTCCATGGGAGGTACATTCGCACGGCTAATTGACCAAGGGCATGAAGTACACGTTGCCTATCAAACTTCGGGGAACATTGCTGTAACTGACGAAGAAGCATTAAAATTCATCGAAGTAGCGGAGAATTCTTTCCTGAAAAATCAAGGCAATACGGACCAGCTAGGGGGGTTAAAAAAGAGTTTTAATTCTGATAGCATTGAAATATCAAAAGATGTTTTAAGTGTAAAAGCTGCTGTTAGGAGAAGTGAATGCCTTGCTGCAGCACGTTTCCTTAAACTACCAACTGAGCAACTACATTTCCTCAACCTTCCCTTTTATGAAACGGGTAAAATTATAAAAAACGAACCCAGTGCAGTTGACTTCAAAATCACACAAGATCTAATTGATGAAATTAAACCCCATCAAATCTTTGCAGCGGGTGACTTGGCAGATCCACACGGAACACATAGAGCTTGTTTGAATATTATTTTTAAAGTAATAGAAGATATTAAAGCAAAAGCATACATGGACGATTGTCGTGTTTGGTTGTATCGTGGAGCATGGCAAGAATGGGACATCGAAGATATTGAAATGGCAGTTCCTTTGAGCCCAGATCAGGTGATTCAAAAACGGAATGCAATCCTCTTTCATCAGTCTCAAAAAGACAAAGTTATGTTTCAGGGGAAAGACAATCGAGAATTTTGGGTACGTGCCGAACAGCGTAATCAAACAACTGCCTCTATATACAACCAATTAGGTATGGCTGAATATGAGGCAATTGAAGCTTTTAAACAATAT
>JABAZL010000112.1 GCA_018608425.1 Flavobacteriaceae bacterium | reverse complement strand
TACACCAAAAACTCCTTGATCTTAAGCGTAATATGCTCCACTTGATCTAGAGTTAATTCAGAATGCATGGGAAGGGAAATTACTTCTTGTACCAACTGATTGGTTACTGCAAAATCAGCTTCATTATATCCATCGTGGGTATATGCTTTTTGGGCATGTAACGGAACTGGATAATACACTCCACACGGAATATCATTCGCATTTAGAAATTGCACTAAACCGTCTCGGTCATGGTTTATGATGCGCAACGTATACTGATGAAATACGTGCGAATTACAATCTGCAAGACGAAAAGGAGTTATAATGTTCGGATGATCAGAAAGCAATTGCGAGTACTGAATCGCTGCAGTTTTTCTTCGTTCATTGTAATAATCGAGATACTGTAATTTTATTTTTAGCACCGCCGCTTGCATGGAATCCAATCGTGAATTCACGCCAACAACATCGTGATAGTAGCGCGTATACATTCCATGGTTTACTATACCTCGAATGAGGTGTGCTAAGTCGTCGTCGTTAGTGAAAATTGCTCCCCCATCGCCATAAGCACCTAGATTTTTAGAGGGGAAAAAAGAAGTTGCCGCAACATGACCAATCGTTCCGGTTTTTGCTTTTGTTCCATCTTTATGAGTGTAGGTTGCTCCTATACCTTGTGCATTGTCTTCAATTACAAACAGGTTATGCTTGTGAGCCAATTCCATAATTTCGTCCATAGGAGCACTTTGCCCAAAAAGGTGTACCGGAATTATTGCCTTGGTTTTCGACGTAATTGCTTTTTCAATTTCAGCAGGACTAATATTAAAAGTTTTCGGATCTACATCAACCAAAACGGGTGTAAGATTTAACAAGCCTATTACTTCTACAGTTGCGGCAAAAGTGAAATCTGCTGTTATGATTTCATCCCCCGGTTTTAAACCTAAACCCATTAAGGCGATTTGTAAAGCATCAGTTCCGTTGGCACACGGAATCACATGCTTCACACCTAAATAAGTCTCCAAATCTGCTTGAAATTCTCGAACAGCAGGTCCATTAATAAACGAAGTCGTTTCTAGCACTTTTTGCAAAGCATCATCAACTTCTGGCTTTATGAAAGCATATTGACCCTTAAGGTCTACCATTTGGATAGGTTTCATTATTTTTTTTTCAAAGTTAACAAAAGAGAATTGCTTCTGAACTATCTTGGGATGAAGTATTTTGAAAGAGAAGTTAGTAATAACAGCAATTAGACGAGTGTCCGAAAAAAAAATACAAATCGAAAAGCTTGAAATCAATTCTATAAATTTATTGCCTGACGTAGGGCGAGCAATACTATATTCTAAAGATTTTATTCTGTGGGCGGTCAGTAAATTAAACTCTATCTGCTGTTTGAATCTCTTTTGGACTTGAAGCAAACTGCATTCTCTTTCCAAATTTAATGTCAAAATGCTGAATCTTGAGACTCTAATTATGCAATGGATTTATCCATTTAGTATTTGCTATAATATAAATACAATTGATATGCATAGAAGCTAAAGCGAAATGCACTAAAGTGCATAGTTTTAACTATTTTTGAGGCAAATAACAGTAGATATAAAAATATTAGTTGATGGGAATAGATTTCGTAATAACATGGGTTGACATGGATGACCCAAAATGGAAAAAAGAATTTTATAAGTATTCAGATAAAATTGACAATTCCGTAAATGAATTATCTGAAGCTCGTTTTCGAGACTATGGTTTTTTGAAATACTGGTTCCGTGGAGTAGAAAAGTTTGCCCCATGGGTCAGAAAAATTCATTTTGTAACTTCTGGTCAAAAACCAGACTGGCTCAATATCGATCACCCAAAAATAAATATGGTAAGCCATGAAGATTATATCCCAAAACAATACTTACCTGTTTTTAATTCCAATTTAATTGAAATATACATGCATAAAATTCCTGATTTATCAGAGCAATTTGTGTATTTCAATGACGATTTCTACATCACTAATCACATTGACCCAAAACGTTTTTTTGACAATGGACTTCCTAAAGATATCGCTGCTTTTCGTAAAAACACAGGCTTATCTCAGTTTGAAAAAATGCTTAAAAATAACATCAGACTAATCAATAAGCACTTTGATAAGAAAGAAGTTTTTAAGCGGGACGCATGGAAGTGGTATGACCCGTCTTATGGGAGCAGGGGTAGGTTAAACCATTTATTGAAGTTCTACAATAAGTTTATAACGTTGCGGACGCCTCATAATGCACAGCCATTCTTAAAAAGTACTTTTGAAGATGTTTGGGAAAAATGTGACGAAGAACTCACAGCAATGTCGAGTCATCGATTTCGCAGTAATAACGACTACACCCCAGAGTTATTTAAGACTTGGCAGATCTGTAGCTCAAACTTTATCCCGTATAACACCTACAAGGATTCTAAAATGTTTCCGCTGATGATTAAGTCTAAAAAAGCTATCAA
The DNA here is from genome assembly GCA_018608425.1 of Flavobacteriaceae bacterium. Classification (GTDB taxonomy): domain Bacteria; phylum Bacteroidota; class Bacteroidia; order Flavobacteriales; family Flavobacteriaceae; genus Arcticimaribacter. The sequence goes on along the minus strand of JABAZL010000112.1, from coordinate 3,410 downwards.
AGCTGTACGTGAACAAACCTATTCTTTGGTTTGCCTAAATGACAATGTACACATCAGAAACTACAAACAAACAATGGAAAACATAAAAAGTTCCTTTGAAGCAATTCTACCGGATAAGTCTTCTTTTGAAATCTAACCTCAAGGATTTCAAATACTTTTCTATTTTTCAAATTTGGATTTCTCAGGATACATTTCTTTCAAGAAAGGTTCAACTTGTGCTCGGTGTTCATCGGTTGCATGTTCTGAGTCATTAATGCAAAATAATTGAGGATTGTATTTAGCAATATATTTCTGATAGTTTGTGCGATGTACTCGTATTCTCGCAGATTCTTTTCTATCGGTATACTTTAAAACTGCCCTTTTATTTGCGAATGCGTAATAATTGACTAACATCCTATGAATGTCTGTTTTATCTCTAAAACGATTACCTAAGACTGCCTCTAATTCTTCTTTAAAAACATCTTCAACTACAGCTTTAAAATCGCTTTTCAAAAATGCGTCTATGTTGTGATGTTGACTGATTGGATAGAATATATTATATCTTTTTTCAAACAATATAGAGGCATTTTCAATGGCTAGTCGGTAGGTGTTAACATTGATGTTCAATGCTTTTTTAAGTTTGAGTTTATATTTAATTAAAGGATTATAAATCATTCTCATTATGGGAAGCCTATCTTTAAAAAAAAAGGAAGGGCTTAAATTATCATTTACAAACGTATCGTCGTTAGCAAAAAGAAAATGTTCAGATAAGCCTGGAATTTTATAAATGAAATACTCTATGGAAGTGGAATTAAACAACGGAAGGATCTCTTTGGGAATAATCTGAGAATGATGTACTATTTCAATTTTTGGATTACTAGTATCTAAGAAAGCAGGGGTTTGATCGTCGGTTAAAATGAATATTTTTCGAATCCAAGGAAGATGTTTTTCTACAGAACGTAAAGAATATTTCAATTCTTGGTTGTCTTGGTAACGTCCTACAGTATTAATCCCCATATCCATAAATCGTTGTTTTTTCTCCAACCATTTAGGATCATTACCATCGACCCACATATAAACTAAATCTACACTAAAATCCTCAACTCCCATATTCAATAATTATGATAAATCGATAATGACCTATCTATTCCAATCTATTCTTATGTTGTGTTATGTTTAAAAAACATAATGTAGCATGTATCAAGATTTCTAAAAAAATGATTAGCAAATTTACAAAAATTATTTCTATAAACTTGGTTTGTTTCGATCAATGTTTTAAATCATAATGGACTGTAATACAATTAATTGAGGCTATTTTATTGCGTATTATTGAGGTCAGGTTAATAATCTTTAAAAGCACCATACAACACAAAAAAAAACGAGATTCTCTAGACTCATTTAGATTTTACTTGCTAGTGACATAAAAAGTTTTACTCAAATCAGAAAACCTAAGTTATGTAATTTGGAGGTAGTAGCCCATAATTCTACAACGGCAAACATGCACACAAATACAGAATTACAGTTATTTATACAGCAAGAGGTTTTTATTTTGAACACAAAATAGAACAGAATATTGATAATAAAAAACGAAGAAAACTGTTTGATTACACTTGATTTATAAGAAAGCGATTAAGCGAAAAAATGAACGGAATTTAATACCGTTTTCAAAAGAAAAATCGAACCTTGGGAAACTTAGAAATGAATTTTTCACAAGTACACAGACAGTTTCTTTGGGCTAATTATCATGCTAAATATTTTCTAAGTTTAGCAACTAGAGTGCTTTCTAAAATAGCAGTTATTAATGTGATTCATGACCTAAATGTTTTTTTTTGCATTTAATATACCATTGGAAAAATTAAAACTAATTCAACTATATGTTCAACAGGTATCAATGCATATCCCTCCTATTGACAGAGTGTCTTTTCAGAAATGTATTAAAACCAAATACATCATATAAAACTGGTTTAATACAGGGCTGTAATACTTATAATTTCTTTCAGTAAACAAATGCCTTGTTAAGCATTAAATCGTAATTTTAGGCACAAATTAAATTTTTATGCGATTATACTTATTTTTTGTTATTGTATTAGGTGGGCTTTTTTTTGGTAAAGCGCAAGAGAATTCTACCAATATCATTTTGATGATTGGAGACGGCATGGGATTGACACAGATAACAGCTGGAATGTATTTCAATGGTAACAAAACTTCTTTGGAGGGTTTCACTAGTATTGGTTTATCTAAAACACATTCTTCAAACTCACTAGTTACCGATTCTGCAGCTTCAGGAACAGCCATGGCTGTGGGGGTAAAGACGCTCAACGGTGTCGTTGGGATCAGCTACAAAAACAAAACGCCAAAATCGATTCTCGAAATCAGTAAAGAACAAGGTTATCAGACTGCATTGATTGCTACTTCAAGTATTGTTCATGCAACTCCAGCATCTTTTTATGCCGACGTTGTTTCGAGAAAAGAATACGAAAAAATCGCATTACAAATGAGTACTAGCGTAGTAGACTACTTTATTGGCGGCGGGAAAAAGTATTTTAATGATCGGGAAGACAACAGAAATTTAATCAAAGAAATGAGCGATTACGATATTGTTTCTTCTTTGTCAAAATTCGATAATTCTACTGCATCAAAAATCGGTCACTTCACAAATCGTGATGAGCCGAATAAAATTGTAGATGGTAGACTTCCTCTAAAAGATGCAGTTCAAAGTGTTTTAAGTAAATTAGACCGAGATCAAAAACCATTTTTCATGATGGTCGAAGGTTCACAAATCGATTGGGGTGGACATGCCAATGAAATAAACTATGTGATTTCTGAATTCAAAGATTTTGATGCTGCAGTGCAAACGGTATTAGACTACACTATAGATCATCCGAACACTCTAGTAATTGTGACAGCAGACCACGAAACAGGTGGTTTAACAATTCCAAAGGGAAATATTAAAAAAATGCGCCCAAGTGTAGATTTTTCTACTGTTGGTCATACGGCTTCCATGGTTCCTGTTTTCGCTAAAGGTCCCTCTGCCGATACTTTTTCTGGAATATATGACAACACCTTAATTTTCACTAAAATGTTGAATGTGCTAAATGAATAAGCTTGCGCACGGTTCATTACCAACGTAATCATTGTTAATCATACCCAGCTAGCCGTAAAAAGCATTCTTTATTCGTTTAGTTTAATGTCAATGTTGATCCTTCAATTCACATTAAAAACAATGATGGCCTCTGATTAAAATCAGAGGCCATCAACGTACACTATCAGGGTTTTACATCAACATCTAAGACTTAGATGATGGATGTTATAGATGAGTTACCTTATTTGGTTCTCATTTTATCCATAATTTTTGATTGAAATAATTTATCGCTCTCAATTACATCAAAAAACGAAGCAATATAATCTACAACTTCTTGGTGCTCTTTTGG
>JABAZL010000052.1 GCA_018608425.1 Flavobacteriaceae bacterium | reverse complement strand
TTCATTTATTTGATTTTAAATTATAGTTAAAGTTACTAAACCTAATTGACAAAGTATCTCTATTAGCTTCCCTGTAACATCATTGTAGTTTGTTCACTTTTAACCTATATCATCTTCAGTTAGTTCTGATAATGAAACAAGCTTTAAAAACAGTTTTGTATATTTAGTTTTATTAATTTAAATTCAATAAAAATGAAAACAAAAATTACAACACCTTTCATCGTTGCGTTAACTTTGATTTTTGCATCGTGTACTTCAACTTCATCTGATACAAATCAAATTGCTGATTTAGCAAAGAGCTGGGTTCTTTCATCATATGAGAGTAAAGACGCTTCTTTAAGTATGATTTATGAAAATATGAGTGATGAAGGGTATAATATCGGTTCTCGATACATTGGATTTGGATTTAATTTCGAAGCTGATGCTATGGAAACTGAAGGAATGGTAGTAACCAATGTAATTGAAGGTGGCCCAGCATCATCTGTGCTTGAGGTTGGGGATAAATTCATTTCAGTAAATGATGTTATTGTATCAAAAGAATCCGTTGATAATGGTAGCCTTTCTTTTAGAGGAAAGCCTGGTGTACCAGTAAATGCATCTATTTTAAGAAATGACAAAGAAATTTTAATTACTGTAGAAAGAGGAATTGTAGAGGCCAAATATTCCAAAGAGCAAATCTTACAAAATATCACAAAAGCTGATGCAGATAGTTGGGAAAAAAATTCACTTGGATATGAAATACGTGAGGTTGTAACAGATTTAACTCAAAGAATAGTTTACATAAAGACTTGGGATAAATCCTTGGATGAATTTTCAGGCCTTGAAGCTGAAGCCATTACCCTAACAAGATTTGAGTTTGATAAAAACGGCAAGGTTTTAACAGTAGGAAATATGTCAGAAAATGAATTATTTTTAAGACAAACCGGATGGTCTATTACTAGATAATTTTATGTGCCCTCCCAAGTGGAGGGTTTTTTATATCATCGGCATATCTGCTTCCGTTAATTCAGGAACTTCTTTGAAATTAATAGATATTTTATACTAGTAAACGGAAAGATTCAGTACTTCGTTAAGGGGCAAAGAGTTAAGCCAAATGAGTACTATAAGTTCAGAAGTGAAATATCAAATAAATAGAGTGATTCGTTACCCCATTTGTTACCCCAAAAAAAAAGAGACAGCGTTAACTGTCTCTTTATAAGGGTGGAAGAGCGGTCTCGAACCGCCGACCTCCTGAACCACAATCAGGCGCTCTAACCAACTGAGCTACAACCACCGTTTATGCGGCAAATTTAATACTTTTTTTGACCTCTCCAAAGCCTAAAAAAAAAATTTAAAATAAATTAGTAAATGACTGAATTACAGGCACTCGTTCGGCTGTAAAACCTTCGGCTGCCTCTACTCCACTCAATCTTCCTAAGTTTTGAGCACGATATCGAACACTATCCATGAAATTCTTACTGCTTATGGGAGTTTGTGGAGCTTTGCTATTTGAATCAAAAAACTGACTCTTATAGGCTTGAATAGCTTCCATCTTCTGTTCTATAAAAGGCGATACATCAACAACAAAATCAGGTACAATATCCTTCCATTGGATGTAGTGATAAACTTGTTTCGGTCTCCAAGCAGTTTGATCTTTCCCTTCAGCATCTTGAGTCACTATTTTAGACAGTCCAGACAAAAAACAGGCGTGACTGACTAAGTCACTTCCTTTTGCATGGTCAATATGTCGATCGTCTATAGCATTACATAAAACTACATCAGGTTGATGTTGGCGGATGAGTCTGATGACTTCCAATTGATGCGTTTCATCATTCACAAAAAAACCATCACGAAAGCCTAAGTTTTTTCGGAAGGAAACTCCTAAAATGGAAGCGGCATTTGTTGCTTCTTCTTTCCGAATTGCTGCCGATCCTCTTGTACCTAATTCTCCTTGTGTCAAATCAACAATTCCAACACTCTTACCTGTTGCTATTGCAGATAAAATACTACCCGCACAGCCCAATTCCACGTCGTCAGGGTGGGCGCCAAAAGCAACTATATCTACTTTCATTTTTTTGATTTTTTTAATGCCTCATTAATATCGTCTTTCAAATCGTCGATGTGCTCAATCCCAGTAGAAAAACGAATCAAATTATTCTGAATTCCTTGAATAACTCGATCTTCTTCACTCAACAAAGCATGTGAGGTTTTTGAAGGAATGGTTAAGGTGCTCTCTACTCCTGCCAAACTCATTGCTGGCACAATTAATTTTAGTGCTTTTTGGAACAAGTCCAGATCGTGAGAAGTATTCAACTCAAAAGACAACATACCGCCAAAACCATGCATTTGCTGTTTTGCAAGCTCATGATCGGAATGACTTTTCAAACCAGGATAATAAACAGCATCAATAGAAGGTTTTTCCAACAGAAATGTTGCTAAAAGCATCGCATTCTCGTTTTGTGCTCGAACACGAAGTGAAAGTGTTTTAATACTGCGTTCTAAAAGCCAAACTGTATAATCACTTAGATTACCTCCTAAGTTTTTCGCCATTTGAAAAACAACATCCATTTGCTTTTCAGATCCAACAACAGCTCCAGCTAAAATATCACTGTGTCCGCCTAAATATTTTGTTGCACTATGAATGACGATGTCGATGCCAAAAGCAATTGGATTTTGGTTGATGGGAGATGCAAACGTATTGTCGATCATACTAATCAAATTCCTCTTTTTAGCGAGTGCTCCTATCGCTTTTAAATCTACGATTTTCATCAATGGATTACTTGGACTCTCTAAATAGATAACCTTTGTATTTGGCTGAATCTGAGTTTCAAAATCTGAAGCCAATAAACCTGTTGTAAAAGAATATTCTATTCCAAACTTATTGAACTCTTCGACAATTAAATTGGTTGTACCGCCATAGAGATCCAGCTGAAGAACAACATGATCTCCAGACCGTAAATGTGACAACAGTGCGGTAGAAACTGCCGCCATGCCAGAACCAAAAATAAGGCCTTGCTCTGCACCTTCTAGTGCTGCAATTTTTTGTGCTAAACCAACCTGATTGGGCGTGTTGAAATAACGAGGATAGCGTTTCTCATCTACCGCATCAAAAGCATAAGCCGTTGACATATACAAGGGAGAAATAACCCCTTGATGCTGAAGATCTTTGAGCTGACCTTCGTGAACACACACCGTATCAATTTTGTTTTTTTTCATACCGAAACCTACTTTGTTATCCAGTCGATAACCTCTGGGTCATCTGGGAGTGTTTTGGGATCAATTACTTTTTCTAAAACGCCTTCTTCGTTCAATAAGTACTTCTGAAAATTCCAACTTACTTTGGAGTCCATCACTCCATTTTTATCCTTATCAGTCAAAAAAGCATAGACAGGGTGTTGGTCTTTCCCTTTGACATCGATCTTAGACATCATCGGAAAAGTTACGCCGTAATTAGCTTCGCAAAAAAGAGCAATTTCTTCTTCAGTACCTGGTTCTTGAAATAAAAAATTGTTTGCAGGAAAACCTATAATTACAAATTCATCGGAACCGTAAGCCTCATATATTGCTTGTAATTGTTTGTATTGCGGTGTTAATCCACATTTAGATGCTGTATTGACAACCATTACTTTCTTGCCCTTCAAGGACGCGAGATTGAAAACACTACCTGAAATATCTTCGACTGAAAACTGATGTATACTTTGACTCATATTTGTTTTGTTTTGTGCCCCTACAAGATACGATAAAAATAAGGCGAATAATAGTACTGTGTTTTTCATTTTCTAGTTTTTGTACAGTTAAATTTCTGAGTGAAAGTACATAATTTCTTGCAGCTTTAAAACAAGTACAGTTTTGTAACCTTTGTTACTCCATACCTCCAAATTTCTTTTTAATATTGCTTTTGAATTAACAACAACTTTATGGACTACATTTTGAATCCTTGGCCTTGGTTTGTATCAGGACCCTTAATTGCAACGGTAATGTTTCTTTTGGTTTCCTTTGGGAAAACATTTGGAATGTCCTCTAACTTGCGAACGCTCTGCTCTATTGGTGGTGCTGGAAAAATCACCTCATTTTTTGATTTCGATTGGAAAGAGCACCAGTGGAATCTCTGGGTTGTTGTCGGAAGTATTATCGGGGGTTTTGTTGCAGTACAATTCTTAAGCAACGCAGATGCAATAAATATTAATCCAGATACACTTACTGTGCTTGCTGAATATGGTTTTGCAGCACCTCAAAACAATCTAGTACCTGCTGAATTGTTCTCTTTAGAAGCACTTCAAAACCCATATAACTTGACATTATTGATTATCGCTGGATTTATGATTGGATTTGGAACTCGTTATGCAGGAGGCTGCACTTCGGGGCATGCAATAACAGGACTGAGCAACTTACAACTTCCTTCGCTCGTTGCGGTTATTGGCTTTTTTATCGGTGGCTTACTTATGACACATTTATTTTTTCCCTTTATTTTTTAAATTATGAAAGCAATAAAATTTTTATTTACCGGAATTTTCTTTGGCATTGTCCTAACCAAATCTGAGGCAGTTTCTTGGTATCGAATTGTAGAAATGTTTCGATTTGAATCCTTTCATATGTATGGAATCATCGGGAGTGCAGTGATTACTGGAATTGTTTTACTTCAGTTGAGCAAGAGATTCAAAATGAATACGACAGAAGGAAACCCTATAGCTTTACCAGAAAAAGCAAAGCAGTACAAAAAAGCTCTTTTTGGAGGTAGTATTTTTGGGTTAGGTTGGGCTTTGGCTGGTGCTTGCCCCGGCCCCATGTTCATTCTTTTTGGAGCTGGCTATTACAGCATCAGTATTGTAATACTCGCATCCCTTTTAGGTACTTTCGTTTACGGCTTAGTAGCGTACAAACTTCCCTAAACCAATTCTGCTGACAAATCAGCTTTGAGCAAAGAAGAACAACGGGGTTCCAAATCTTCAAAGGAGCCTGTTTTTACGGTACACTTCCCTCTATAATGAACTATGTAAGCACACTGTTCAGCTTGTTCAAGAGTATGATCACAATACCGTATTAAGCAATTGATGACATGATCAAAGGTATTTACATCATCGTTATGTAAGATGATTTCGTACTCTTTGGATGAAAGCACATCAACTTGTTCTTGCTCTTTATGTTCTGGATTTGTAGCCATTTTATTGCTTACTAAATTTAACTGCTACCCAATTTTCTTTTTCTAAATGTGATGTGTACTCTAACTGAACCGAGGTACAAACACGCTTGATATCTTCGATATCGGATGCATAAAAACCACTAAGTAAGAGAGTTCCTTTGTCATTTAAACAAGAAGCATAGGTTGGAATATCTTGTAACAAAACATTCTTGTTGATATTTGCTATAATCAGATCGTACTTTTTCCCAACCAATAAATTCGCATCTCCTTCATAAGCTTGAATATTGTTGCATGCATTCAAAAGAGCATTCTCTTTTGTATTCTCAAAACACCAAGGTTCTATATCGATTGCATCGGCAGAACTGGCTCCTTTCTTGACTGCTAAAATTGCCAAAACGCCAGTTCCACAACCCATATCTAAAACCGTGGCTCCTTCGAGTTCTAGATCCAAAACATGTTGCAGCATCATATAAGTGGTTTGATGATGCCCTGTTCCAAAACTCATTTTTGGTGTAATAATCAGTTCGTAATCGGCAGCAATTGGCTCATGAAAATCTGCGCGTACAGCGCAGCGATTGTCTACCACAATCGGTTTGAAATCGGATTCCCAAACTTCATTCCAGTTCTTCGGCGCTATGGTATTTGTGGTATATTCAATTGAAAATTCAGAATTTTTAAGAAGAGAAACTTCTTGCAAAGACTCTTCTTTAAAATCTGTTTGTGGTATATAGGCTTCTAATCCGTGTTCTAATTCAACAAAACTTTCAAATCCAATTTGAGCTAATTCTGCCATCAAGATTTCACTAGCTGGTTGGACAGGTTCAAGTGTAAAGAGAAGTTGAACGTATGAGGTTGACATTAGATGGATTTAATGAT
>JABAZL010000094.1 GCA_018608425.1 Flavobacteriaceae bacterium | reverse complement strand
ATATTTACAAAAAAAAATTGCGCACTAAAATATCACTTCTATTCGCTTTGATGTTGCTACTTAGTTGTAAGACTATGTATAAAACACTACCCTTTTCGGAAACTCCAATTCCTGAGGCACCTGATTATTCCAATCCAGATTATTGGGCAGTTCTCCCGGGTCAATACCCTGAAGAATTAAAATCAATAACAGGTAAAACGTCTGAAAATGATGTGGATGTGTTTTTTCTATATCCAACCTTATTGACAGATAAAAAGGATACTTCTTGGAATGCGGATTTAAAGCGTGATGATATTCGAAAGAATGTTCTTTCAAAATCGGTTAAGTTTCAGGCATCAAGCTGGGCTAAGGCGGGCAATATATATGTTCCTTTTTATCGACAATCTCATTATAAAACTTATGTAGAGCCCTACAATTTGGAAGGGCCTGCTTCATGGAAAATTGCATATCAAGACATTTCAAATGCATTTGCATATTATTTAGAGCATTACAATAAGGGCAATGGAATTATTTTAGCCAGTCATAGTCAGGGAAGTATTATGGCGAAAGAATTGATCAAGGATTTTTTTGATGGCAAAGAATTGCAAAACCAATTGGTAGCTGCTTATTTGCCGGGGGTACGTGTTAAAGAAAACGAACTGGGTTCGATACAACCAATGTATCAGCCCGAAGCAATAGGTGGCTTTGTAAGTTGGAATACGTATAAGAAAAAGAATTACCCTAAGACCTACGAACAATGGTATAAAGGGGGTGTTACTACGAATCCAATTACTTGGGACAAAACAGTAAAAACTTCGAGATCGGAACACTTGGGGACTTTAAATTCTGATGGTAAAATATATGATATGGCGATTGGGATCGAAATTGTTGATGGTTTGATATGGTCAACTGTACCTCGAATTCCCAAACGTTTCTTCCTTTCTTTTGTTAAAAACTATCACTTTGCCGATGTGAATTTATTTTGGAAAGATATTGAAGTAAATGCCCAATTGCGAGCAAAAACATGGTTGGAACTTCACAAGACTAACTAATGTTGAACGCTTTACTAGATCGTTGCAAAGAAGAGTGGCAACTAGCTCTTACACAAAGGAAACATCCCTATCGTTTTTTTGTTTTAGGAACTGTTGCTAACTCACGGCCAGAATTAAGAACTGTTGTTTTGCGAGATTTTAATTCCGATTCAATGGAGTTTACCATTTTTACAGATGCTCGCTCCAGCAAAGTTTCTAGTTTGAATAAAAATGAAACTGTAGAAATTCTTTTTTATAATCCAGAAAAACTAACCCAAGTTCGCGTTCAAGCCCAATGCGTATTAAAAGTAGAAGACGATATTTTGTTTAATGAGCAAGCCTTGGCATCGCAAAAAGACTACACTACAAATTTAGCTCCGGGCAGTCCCATTGACTCGGTGTCTTCTGTTTCTTTCCTGAACGAAGAGCATCATTTTTTGAAACTTGTTTTTCAAGCCACACAGGTTGAATATCTTGAATTGAAACGTCCCGTTCACATTCGTGCGCTATTTAAAAAGGAAAAGGAACGCTGGATAGGAGAATTTAGTACCCCCTAAAGCCATTCGTTAGATTATTTTTTGTAATTTTTGATTTTAAATAAGCCTTATGAAATCAGAAAAAAATAATCAAAGTTCAAGAAGAAGTTTCTTGAAAAAAGGACTTCTTGCTTCTTCAATAATGATTGTTCCAAGACATGTACTTGGCGGTCAGGGCTATCTCGCTCCGAGTGATCGCTTGAACATTGCAGGAATTGGTGTAGGTGGGAAAGGAAGAAGTGATATAATCAATGCATCTGTTAAAGGGCGTGAACGTGTTGTTGCTTTATGTGACATAGACCCTAGCGGAACACATGGCGTTTTAGACACCATCAAAGATTTCCCAAACGCAAATTTTTATACTGATTTTAGAAGACTTCTAGATGCAGAAAAGGATCTTGATGCTATAACCATATCGACTCCAGATCACACCCACGGTGTAATTGCTATGGAGGCTATGAATCGTGGGATTCATGTGTACGTTCAAAAACCACTAACACATAATATTAAAGAAGCTCGTTTACTTACCGAAACTGCTCGTGCAAATAAGATGGTTAGTCAGATGGGTAACCAAGGGGCTTCGAATCCAGCACAAGTTAAAGTTCAAGAATGGGTTGATGCTGGACTCATCGGAAAAGTTTCTGAAGTTAAAGTATGGACTAATCGGCCCGTGTGGCCACAAGGAATTCCTAAACCAAAACCCGATCCACAAAACAAACCGAGCAACCTAGCTTGGGATCAATGGTTAGGACCAGCATCTGAAACACCTTATAGTTCGTCCTTACATCCGTTCAACTGGCGTGGCTGGTGGGAATATGGAACTGGAGCACTAGGCGATATGGGCTGCCATTTAATTGATATTCCATTTCGTGCACTTGGTTTGCACTACCCAACCGCGGTAGAATGTAGTGTTGGAAGTGTGTATACTCAAATGTGGGTAGCAGAGCATTTACCAGAAGGTTGTCCACCCTCATCTTCAGTCACCATAAATTTTGATGCAACCGAAAAGAACCAAACACCTTTAGTAATGACGTGGACCGATGGAGGGATACGTCCTGCGCATCCTGATCTAATTCCATCTACCGAAGACATTGGAGAGCCAGGCGGTGGTAACGGTGTCTTGATGATTGGAGAACATGGAATTATTAGTACAGGAGTATATGGTCATTACCCTCAATTATTTAGAAAAGGACAAGAAACCTTAACCTTTGAACAGCCAAAAAGTAAAGAACCTGAATTTGGACATCAAAGACAATGGATTGACGCCATCAAGGCAGGATTCAATAGTGATGAACACAAAGCACTGACTTCTTCTTTCGATTATTCAGGGCCACTTACCGAAACAGTTTTGATGGGTAATATTGCTATTCGTAGCTATTTACTCCGAAAAGGAAGTGGGAGGAATATGGAATACTACGGCCGTAAAAAATTAATGTGGGATGGAACTAATATGAAGATAACAAATCTAAAAGACGCAAACCAATTTATTGGTCGAAACTATCGTAAAGGATGGGAACTGTAGGAAAATGTAGATGAAGAAAAATGTGATATGGATTACCGGTGCATCTTCCGGAATTGGAGCCGAATTGGCAAAACAATATGCAAAAGAAGGGGCTTTTCTGATTTTATCAGCACGTCGTGAAAAGGCTTTGCAAGAGGTTAAAAACTCTTGTGAACATCAAGAAAATATTGCTGTTTTACCTTTAGATTTAAAGGATTTTAAATCGATGGCACAGCATGTTGAAAAAGCACTAGCTGTTTATGGTTCTATAGACCTCTTGATCAATAATGGAGGAGTAAGTCAACGATCACTTATTGCGGACACAAAAATTGAAGTATATCAAGAATTGATGGATATCAATTATATGGGAACGGTAGCATTGACCAAAGCATTGTTGCCCTATTATATAGAACGTAAAAAGGGGCATTTTGCAGTGGTGACTAGTGTAATGGGGAAATTTGGTTCTCCGTATCGATCTGGATATTGTGGAGCAAAGCATGCTTTACACGGCTTTTTTGACGTTCTCCGTATGGAGCATCAAAAAGACAATGTCGATGTTACATTGATATGTCCAGGATTTGTACAAACCAATGTTACAATCAATGCTTTAACAGGAACTGGGGATCGCTTGAATCATGACGATCCTGGAACACAAAATGGGCTTGAAGTAGCTTACTTTTGTAGAAAAATGATCCGAGCGATCCGTAATAAAAAATGGGAGGTATCCTTTGGCAAGAAAGAAAAACTAGGTGTTTTTGTAAAGCGATTCTCACAAAAAGTATTACATGCAATCGTAATGCGTTCGAATGTCCGCTAAAGTTTATAAACTTAATTCTTAATCATCATGAAAAATGAAAACAAGATACAAAGACGTGACCTTATTAAAACACTTGCAGTTGGAGCAACAACTGCTTTTATTGGCTCAGGATTTACTAAACTTGAAGCGCAAGAAGTTTCTAATCAATTGAAAGGGAATATCAATCATTCCGTATGTCAGTGGTGTTATCCAGACCTTAGTTTAGATGAGCTTTGTGAAGTAGCAAAAGAATTTGGCTTGATGGGAATTGATTTAATAGGGCCAAGCGGTTGGGATACTTTAAAGAAACACGACCTTGTTTCAACCATGTGCAATGGTGCAGAAATAAGCCTTACCGAAGGATTTAATGACCCTCAGTACCATTCAGAATTGATTGAAAATTACACCAAGCACATCAAACTTGTAGCAGAAGCTGGTTTCACCAACCTCATTTGTTTTAGTGGTAATAAGAGAGGAATGGATGATGAAACAGGTTTGCAGAATTGTGTAAAAGGTCTACAGCAGATTCTTCCTTTAGCAGAAAAACTTGGCGTAGTTATCCAAATGGAGTTATTCAATTCCAAAGTAGATCACCCAGATTATATGTGTGACAATTCTGCCTGGGGAATTGAGCTTTGCAAGCGAGTTGATTCACCGAATTTCAAATTGCTCTATGACATTTACCATATGCAAATTTCAGAAGGTGATATCATAAGAACGATTACCGATCATCATCAATATTTTGGGCACTATCACACTGCAGGTGTTCCAGGAAGAAACGAAATTGATGATACTCAAGAGTTGTTTTATCCAGCAATAATGAGCGCTATTGTAGAGTCTGGATACAAAGGAGTCGTTGCTCAGGAATTTATCCCGAAAAATGAAAACCCATTAGAATCCTTAAAGAATTCTATTTTAATTTGTGACGTTTAAAGTAAATCCCGTGTTTTAAGTTGGCTCTAAAGTTTCTTATATTTGTACTACTATATATCAATGAAACAGTATAACTTTTACTTAATCGTATTTGCCTTATTTTTTAATTCCTGCGGATCTGATCAGATAATTTCAAGTGAAGAAGGGGAGTGGCGTTGGTTACCCAATACTGAAACTCCTCACCGTATTATTCAGGTTCATTTTGAAAATGAACCTTGGGAAAAATTAGATGCTTTTGTAATGGAACACCCAACGGAAAGCTCTTTTTTGATTCAAGAAACGGCAACTAATGACGACGAGCCTTCATCTCCAAATAATTTTACAACCCATAATTTTCAATTGGCAAGCCTTCCCTTTGCTGATTCCTCTTGTGGGGATTTAACAGCGTATTACGATACAAATAATTAATTATATATTAGCTCAATAATCTATTTCTAAATGATAAAATCCAAGATCGTCTTTTTATGTAATTTATTGGTGTGTATTGGTCTATTTGGCTGCTCTTCTTCAGAAGGAGTTGCTCTTGGTGACCTAACAATAGATGAAAATGCTAGTCAAGTAATTCACCTGTTAAATGATGATCCATATTCTGGTAGAGTATTTCAATACGAGAAGGGTACAGAATTCTTGTCTACTGAATTTTATTTGCTTGATGGAGTTTTTAATGGTTCTTATGTTGAGTTTTTTCCAGGTGGATTGCTTAAGCATTCTGCTTTCTTTGACAAAGGAATTTTGAATGGTTTAGAGGAGCATTATTTCGAAAACGGTCAGTTGAAAGAATCTGTTAATTATGTACAAGGTAACTTCAATGGTAAACGAATGGTTTACTGGTCTAACGGTATTTTGAAGGAACAAAACTCATTTTCAAATGGAATTTTAGGAGGTGAAAATCTCTTTTACTATTCAGATGGGAAGCTTCGTAAACGTTTAAAATTTGATACGCGCGGAAAACGCGATGGTAAATGGGAAGATTTTCATCCCAATGGCCAACTCAAATTGCGTGTCGAATATAAAAATGGAACCCAATTATCGACCTCAGATACTTTTGATTTCTATGGAAATATTATTGTGAACCAATAATTCTTAGTAACATACTTTTGAACTGAGAACTGTATAACTTCCACTATCTATTGAAACCATACCGTCTAAATGACAAAAGATAAAAACCTCACCCTTCGGTACATATACATCGTAGCTTCTACAATCACAACCTTGGTAGCTTATGATTACTCCACTGCTTCCAGCCTCAATTGTTTTTTCTGTACACGGTGAACATGTAAGTGAGATAGTTACTGTCACTGTATTACTGTCTACTGTTCCGTCATTTG